>JAGAAU010000205.1 GCA_017615135.1 Bacteroidales bacterium
CCTTGAACCACGCGTTGCCTTTGGCATAGGGGTTCCGCAACGGAGGGTATTCTCCGTCTATTATTATGTAGCGGCAGTTCAGGTTGGAGAGCCCCTCAAGGTAAGGCAGGGCGGCCGAAAGTTCTTCCGGTTCCAGTTCAGGATTGTCCCTGAGTGTCTGAGACAGCACTTTACGGACAAAGGACAGTTCAGTGGCTAGATGGCTGTCTATGTATTCCTGGTAGAGCTGCAGTTTGGCAGGTGAATAGCCTCCGATGTTCTTATGCCAGTAGGAAGGATGGGAGTCGTTGAAGCTGTTTACGCTGATGTCTGCAACCCTGAAGGAAGGATCTGTGTCGGCGAGGATAATTTCATCTGCCGGACGCTTTTTGAACTGGGCGCTGAAGTCTCTGGGAGTTACGAAGTCGCTGTTTTTCAGGTAACGTTTACCCACCGGGAGAAGGTCTGCCAGAACCAGTACGCAGATACCAGCAATCACTACCGTCCTGCGGGTGTTTTCCTTGATTTTGGCAAAACCGCCAAGTCTTACCAGAGTGAAGGCGGCGCAGACAAGAATCAGGGAGCGGAGCGCATCTGAGCGGAGGAGACTCATTCTGTCTGCAGCGATTGCGTCTGCAAGCGCTTCGGGCAGACCCTCGTCTGCCGCGCCGCTGAAGTCTCCGGCAATTCCGGGGAAGAGAGCGCATATCAGGCAGAAACCTCCCGTGATTGCGAGTGCGGTGATGCTTGCCCGCCGGCTTTCCCTGGCGTCGGCATTTCCCTTGACTATTCTGTCCAGAGCGATGAATCCCAGCAGCGGTACCGTGAACTGCAGTGCCACCAGAGCCATGCTTACAGTCCTGAATTTATTGTACAGGGGAACGTGCTTGTAGAAGAATTCCGTAAAGGCCATGAAATGGTTGCCTAGTGCGAGCAGGACTGCCAGCAGCGTACATACTGCCAGCCACCATTTATCCCTGCCCTTGCAGAGCATCAGCCCCATTATGAACAGGAAAATGCTCACGGCGCCAAGATACATTGGACCTGCCGTGAATGGTTGCGGGCCCCAGTATAGCGGGAGTTGCTTGCATATCTCCTTGGCATTCGGCTGTTTGGCCGCTTTCAGGAGTTTGTAGGTCTCGGAATGTTTAATGTTCACCGCTCCGGCCGACGAGCCTCCGTTGAAGTTGGGTACCAGCAGGTTGGGGAGTTCTTCCCATCCGTACGACCATGCCGTGGCATAATCCAGCTGCAGTCCGGAGGTTGAGCCGTCGCTGCTTCCTCCACGCATAGAGTGCGGAGTGTAATCCAGCGTTGGAAGTACCTTGGAGGCGTTTGTGGCTATTCCGGCACCGCCCAGAATCAGCAACAGGGCGCTGGCGGCGAAGAATCTGCCAATCAGCCTGCGCTGTTCCCGGCATGCCAGCAGCTGGATCAGAAGCCCCAGTGCGTAGAGAACCAGCATGATTGCCAGATAATAGGAAATCTGCGGATGGTTGGCTTTTATCTGGAAGCTGAGGCAAAGGGCGAACAGCGCGGAGCCCAATATAGCCGCCGGCAGCCAGCCTTTTTTCTTTTTGAGGGCGCTGCGATATGTGAAAACGAAGGCTGCGAGAACCCAGGGCAGGAAGGCTATGGCCTGCATTTTTGTATTGTGACCTACCTGGATAATCTGCAGGTTATAGGCGCAGAAGGTTATGGCTACCGCGCCGGCAGTTGCAATTCCCGGGCTGATTCCGAATGCCAGAAGGAGCAGGAAGGCTCCGAGCATGGAAACGAACAGATAGCTGGCCGGACGTTTGCCGGTTAGCAGGAAGTTGTAAATCTGCTGGGTCCAGTCGCCTTTAGTGGATGGTTCTATGGCTGCCGTGGGCATGCCTCCGAACATAGACCCTGTCCAAAGGGCAGGGTCGTCCGGGTGTGCAGCATTCCACTCCCTCAGTTCCTGGGACATTCCTATCCATCCGGAAATATCGCTCTGATTTACTACCTTGCCCTTAAGTACTTGGGGCACAAAGGCATAAGACAATACAAGAAATCCAAGGACTATCGCCAGATATACAAAAAGTGTCTTTTTGCGCATTGCATCTAAGAATTTGCCAGCGCATATTCAATTCCGCGGAGTTCTGCCAGGGAGCGAAGGCGGCCGTAGCAGGAATATCCGGGGTTGGAGCGGCGGTTCAGGTCGTCGCACATCTGGTGTCCGTGGTCCGGGCGGAGGAAGATGCGGAACCCACGCTTCTGTTCCACTTCCAGCATGGCTTTCATCATCTCGAACACCGGCACGTCGCCCTCCAGAAGGTTTGCTTCAAAGAAGTTGCCGTCTGCGTCGCGTTTGGTAGAACGGAGGTGCACGAAATCTACGCGGTCTCCGAACTCACGCATCATGGCAGGGCAGTCGTTGTCTGCGCGCACCCCGAGAGAGCCTGTGCAGAGGTTCAATCCGTTGGCGGGGCTGGGAACGGCGGCAATCAGCTTGCGGAAGTCCTCCGCGGTACTCATTATTCGAGGCAGCCCAAGGATGGGGTAGGGAGGATCGTCCGGATGAATTACCATTCGGGAACCGACTTCTTCGCATACCGGGCAAATCTGCTGCAGGAAGAAAATCAGGTTCGCGCGCAGTTCTTCCGCTCCTATTCCCTTGTAGCGGTCGAGTGCCGCCTGGAACTGCTCCAGGGTGAAACTCTCCTCGCTGCCGGGAAGGCCGGCTATCATGTTGCGGGTGATGAGGGCAATCTCGTCGGCGTCCATTGCCTCGTAACGGGCCTTTGCCTTTGCAATCTCCTCAGGGGTGTATTCCTTTTCTGCGCCGGGGCGCTTAAGGATGAACAGGTCGAAGGCCAGGAAGGCCGCACGCTCGAAGCGCAGGGCCCGGCTGCCGTCCGGCATCTCATACGCCAGATTGGTGCGTGTCCAGTCCAGCACCGGCATGAAGTTGTAGGTGATGCAGTGGATGTCGCAGGCCGCCAGGTTACGGATTGTCTGTTTATAGTTCTCGATATACTCGAGGTATTTTCCCTCGCGCGTCTTGATATGCTCGTGAACGGGAACGCTTTCCACTACGCTCCATACCAGGCCCTTGGCCGCGCACTGGTCTTTGCGCTTCTGGATTTCCTCTACCGTCCAGACTTCGCCGTTGGGGATATGGTGCAGTGCACTTACTATGTCGGTTACGCCTGCCTGGCGTATGTTGTCCAGCGTCACAGGGTCGTTCGGCCCGTACCAACGCCAGGATTGTCTCATTAGATACATAGTCATCTTATTCTTGGCAGTGGCAGGATTATTTCTGAACCGGATGCCGAGGGTGGCACAGGTTCAGAAACAATCTGCCACTGCTTTTAATTATATCGTAAAAGTATTGAAACCACCGTCGACTACGGCAATGGTACCGGTGACGCCCTTGGAGGCATCGGAGGCGAGGTAGTGGAGGGCGCCAACGAGTTCGTCCGGTTCGAGGAAGCGCCCGAAGGGAGTGTGCCCCAGAATCTTGTGGGAACGGTCTGTGAGCGAGCCGTCCGGATTGGTGAGAAGGCTGCGGTTCTGGTTGGTGAGGAGGAAGCCGGGAGCAATGCCGTTCACGCGGATGCCCTCTCCGAATTTGAGGGCCAGTTCTCCGGCGAGCCACTGTGTCCAGCTGGCCATTCCAGCCTTGGCGATGCCGTATCCTGCCACGCGCGTAAGCGGGCGGAAGGAAGACATGGAGCAGAAGTTGATGATGGAGCCTTTCTTCTGGGCTACCATGGGCTTCACGAGCACCTTGGTGGGTATTACCGTACCGAAGATATTCAGCTCGCAGACTTTCTTCATGGCATCTATGTCCAGATCGGCGATGGTCTGATCCGGCTGCACGTTTGCAGGACCCATATTGCCACCTGCAGCATTCAGCAGGATGTCGATGGTGCCGTATGCAGCCAGGATGTCGGCCAGATTCTGCTCCATCACCTTCTCGTCCAGTACGTTGGTGGGCAGGAACATGGCTTCGCCACCGTCGGCCTTGATTTCGGCAACAAGCTCGCCGCCTCTTTCCGCGGCCCTGTCAAGGTCCAGAAGCACAACCTTGCAACCCTGTGAGGCAAAATACTTTACAATCGTGGCTCCCAGTACTCCGCAGGCACCGGTCATCACAACTACTTTTCCTTTGAGATCAAACAGATTATTCATTTCCTTTCTTTTAGTTTACTGTACCAGTCTTTCAGTACAAAGTAAGCCATTTTTTTCTTTCCTACATCGGAAATGACGCCTTTTCTGTTAAAATCGTCTTGAATGCCGTTCAATGCGCGGCGCGGGCTGCGGAAATCTTTCAGTATCCAGGGCGATGTTCCGGAGAACCCAGGCATGCGCTCCATCATCATACGGATATTGCGCTGATAGCAGTCTGCCATGTATTCCTCGGTGAAGCGTTCGGTGCGGGGGCCGTGATTGCCATAGAGGGCACCTGCGCCGAATTCCGAAATGAAAACAGGTTTCTTCATCGGGAACTCCCATACCGTGGAATCACAGGCCTCGGAGCGGGATCCGTACCATCCTGTATATTGGTTGAATGAAATTAAATCTGTGTATTTGAGAAGCGGATCGTTGACAGTATAGCGATTTTTGCTCAATATGGTCTTTTCCATGGCTGCGCTGACCAGGCGGGTAGGATCCATTTCCCTGGCCCTGGAAATCAGACCTGCAAGGAAACGGGTTCGTTCCTCGGACACAGGAGTTTCGTTGGCTACGGACCAGATTATTATGTTTGCCCTGTTAATGTCTCTGGTTATCATCTCCTCCAGCTGCTGTATGGCATTCCGGTAAGTAGCTTCGTTTGTCCACGAAATAGTCCAGTAAACCGGGATTTCGGACCACACGAGCAACCCCATCTCTTCGCACATGCGTACCATTTCTTCGTTGTGGGGATAGTGCGCCAGACGAACGAAGTTGCAACCCAGGTCTTTCGCGTACTCCAGGAGTTCCAGGTTTTGCTCCGGCCTGGTTATGCGGCCCACGGGAGCAATGGATTCTTCGTGGATGGAAACGCCTCGGAGAAAAATCTGTTTGCCGTTGAGTAAAATCCTGTCTCCGTCACATTCTATTGTGCGGAATCCCACGCGGTCGCAGGTGGAATCTTCGGCAGAAGATATCTGCAGGTCGTACAGTTTAGGAGACTCAGGGCTCCAGAGTTCGGGAGATGCCGCAGTCTCGAAGCTGGCCTTGCCGTCTTTGCCGGTACGCAGGTTCAGGGAGATATTCAGTTCAGGAATAGATATTGAAACTTTCTGTTTGCCGGCATTGGCGCCATCCAGCGCAACATGCCCGAAAATCCGGTTGTCTTTATTCAGCAGTACCGAATAATCACGGATGAAGGTCTGAGGCATTTCCAAAAGCTTGACGCTGCGGGTTATGCCGCCATAGTTCCACCAGTCGCTGTTGTTGGTGGGAATACCGTCCTTGTTGCGGGTGTTATCCACCATAACCACAAGGGAATTTTCTCCATTTTTGAGCTGGCCGGTAACTTCAATGTTGAACGGGGTGAATCCGCCTTCATGACGGGCCAGTTTCTTTCCGTTTACAGCTACTACGGCTGTATGGTTCACTGCACCGAAATAGATGAAATAACGTTTGTCGGGGCGGGGAGATGCCTGAAAACGAAGCTGATACCAAACCTTTCCCTCATAGTAATAAAGTTTTTCGAACTGAGTGTTCCAGTCGCCGGGAACGGCAATGTCGTCCGCACGGTTGAAGCCATATTCTACAAGTTGTGTACGGTCGTCATCGAAACTTTTGTCTGCAAAGAAAGATTCCTGATCGGAAAGAGGAACCAGGCGATAGTTATAATAACCGATGCCATACTGGTCTACCAGATATTTCCACTGCCCGTCGAGCGATACGCTTGAGCGGTCGGCAACATTTATAATCATGGGCGCAGGTGCGTCCTCTCCGGCCAGGGCCGGGAAAACATAAAGCAGAGCAGCCGCAATCCCCGTTACAATCCTTTTATTCATCAAAATATTTGATCAGTCTGTATGTCCTGTCGTTCAATTGTTTCATCTTTTCCAATAAAGCCGGATATGGTTCGAAATTCCATTTTACCATACCTTTATTGGAGTCCCGGTTAGAGTAGTCTGTAGTAAGGTCTTCGGGATCATTGTCCATATACTTGAACCAGTGCCAGCCCACGCAGCATTTGCTCTCCAGCAGTTGCAGACAGAAGTTCTGGTAAAACCACCCTCTGTCATCCTGGGTATGCACGTTCCATCCGGCCCCGGCTGTATTGGGAAGGTCGGAATCTTCCCCTTTGGTGTAGAATTCGGTAACTATGAACGGTTTGCCGGACCATTTTTCAAAATTGGTAATTTCCTCCATGTTTGGAGTCCATCGCTGATAATGATTGACGGATATGATATCCATATACCTTCCGGCCACTTCGAACATCGCTTTATTGTGAAGTTCTTCCCTCCACTGATTGAAGCGGCAGCCCAGATACATGTGATTGGTGTCCCATTTCCGCAGGGCTGTTGTAACCTTTGACAGATAAGTGTCGAGGTAGAAGGCCATGAAGGCGTCTCTGTCTTCCTGGGTGATATCTTCCGGCCTGGCATCCCTGCCCCTTCTCTCTTCAAACCACTTGCGAACGGCCAGATATGCCGGCTCGTCGTGGGCGAGAAGGGTAAGATGTCTGTCAAGCGCGTCATTTACCCATGGAATCTCATTGTCGGTAAAATATCCCACCAGCCAGGGATCGTCCTTGAAAGCAGATACCCGTGCCAGTTCACTCTCGACGAATTTGTCGAATTCCGGATCGAATACCATGGCCAGGTCGAAGCGGTAGTTCTGCCAGCCGTGCTGAAGATACTTGCCGCCGAACCTGCGCAGATGCTGCCCACGATAGCGTCCCATAGGGCTGACAATAACCGTATATGGCATCGGCCGGCTGCTGTTGCGGACCTGTTCAACTGAAGACCAGGCGCCAAGCCCGTTGAATCCAAGGCCCCGGAGTTGTTCCATGCCGGCATCCGCCCATGCTTCCATGGAGCCGTATGTATCCTTAAGTGCCTGCTTCTGACGGTCTGAATGTCCGACAGAAAAGACGGCAACACCTTTGAAAATGTAAGGATGTCCTTCGGGGTCTACAATCCACCATCGGTCTCCGTCCTTGCAGGTATGGAAAAATCCGGTTGCGTCATAGGTGCAGCAGGTCCATCCTCCGTACTGATCCGTTGCCGGATCGGTTTTCTTGAGTTTGAAGCCTTTCAGCCGGTCCAGAGTGCGGGTGGGGTATTCGCTCCACTCGGACACTTTTGTGTTTTTGCGGGTTTGGATTGTCCTGAAATCCTGGGCGCCGGCGACAAAGCAGAAAGCCGCCAGCCCCAGGAGGATGACACATCTTTTCATAATGTTATTCCACGAATTCGATGTCATCGAAGTATATATCCGCCGGCTTCTGGTTCTGATTGTTGAAGTTCACGAAAACCCGGAACTGGAACTGGCCGGTCTGGGCCAGGTTGTTCACTTCGCCGCTGTACTTGCCGGAAGTAAGGTCATACACGAATACATTCCAGTCATTTGTCTTGATAGCCGCGTTCCATGCATCCAGAGTCGGGTTCATGGTATCGAACTCTATGCCGTTGATTATTGACGGCGTACTCTTGGTGCTCTTGTTGTCTTCCTGAAGAAGGGGAGTGTAGCCGGATTCGCCGATATACACTTTAACCCTCACTTTGGTGTAACGGGCCCTGTCGGGAACCTCCGTCTTGCCGTCCGGCATGGTGTTGACCTTGAATTTAAAGTAACCGGAAGTGCTGTTGTTGGGGTTCATTATGGAGCCCATGTCCCCGAGAACCTTGGAGCTGGAGTTGACAGCGGTCTTGAACGGGTTCTCCACTACCTGTGTTACACTTACACCGCCGGCCACGTTGCCTATGTAGTAGCTCCCGATGCCGGGGCCGATTTCATACCCTTCGAAATTGTCGAAGAGAAGGCTTCTTTCAGACTTCTCGGCAACATTGACGGTCCAGTTTCTGTCCGCCGTCTCGCCGATGGCGTTGGTTACGGAGCAGCTTACCATAAAGCTGCCTATGGACGGGCAATCGTAAGTGTAGGAATCCGAGGTCGATACTTCGCTGCCGTTCAATTTCCAACTGAAGGCCGCTCCACCGGCTCCATGGATGATTTTTGCAGAGAAAGTCAGATTGTCTCCAACCATGGCGTCAATGGATTCGCCGGCAGGCGTATAGCTAAGCTCCAGCGGCAGGTCTATGACATTGATTGTCCAGGACCTCTGTGCTGTCATGCCGTCTATGTTCTCGCCCCTGTATTCAAGGCTGTGGGTGCCGATTTCCTCTTCCGTGAAGACATGGGAGAACAGGGTTCCGTCTCCAACAACTTCGCCGTCGAGTGTCCAGGAGTGTACGGTTTCCTTGTCGCCGCCTGTAACCGTAACGGAGATCTCAAGTGTATTTCCTATTACGGATTCCACCGTTCCTTCTTCCAGCGAACATGTGATTTCCAGGGGTACTCCGGCTACGTTTACGGTATAATCCTTCTCCACTTTGCCCAGGTTGTTGGAAGCCTCGAAATGCACCGTGGATGTGCCAAGTTTATTGAAAACCCATGTCAGCGAAGGGGTCGTTGCGACCAATTCTCCATCTACGGTCCATATTGCGGAGATATCGTTTCCTTCCACTATGGTGGCCCTGAACTCTACCGGAGTCCCTACCAGAACGTTCAGTACGTCATCGGTTACGGAGAACTCTATTTCCGGGGCCTTGGGTTCAATTCGTTCTTCATTCTCGTTGCAGGCCGATAGCGCCGCTGTGAGCAGGCAGGCGGCCAGGAGCTTTTTATATTTCATGGCTATTTGAAGAATTCAATGTCGTCAATATATACGGTACGGTTGTTTTCCTCCGCTTCTATGTTTCCTCCGGAAATGTTTGTTCCGGCTTCGGTGAGCAGCAGACGGAAAACTATATTCTTGGTATTGTCAAAAGTCTGTCCTTCTGGCAGCTTGTACTCCAGAATTTCCCATTCTCCGTTGAATTTCGGAGGTGTTACCGACGGATATTTTGTGCCGCCGTAATCTACTCTCGGATAGTACTTGTTTGCCCCGAGATATACAAGGAAACGAATTCCGCTGTATTCAGAAATGTCGAATCCCTTTTCAGAAAGCATCTTGGGCCCTTTCATGGTAAAGTACCCCGAGGTGCCTCCGCTTCCGTAAACCCTGTCGCGCAGACACTTGGCACTGGTGTTCAGACCGCCCACAAGAGGATTTTCAACGAGCTCTATACCCGGCTGATTCTCGCCCAGGTTGAACCATGCGCCTATGGCGTCGGCTTCAAAATCATCGAACAGACGTCCGGTGGCGGTAACGGTTATCTTCCAGTTGTGTGTCACTGTTTCCCCCTTGGCGTTTACGGCCTCGTAGCGAAGTGAAAATTCTCCTCCGACGGGGAAATAATGGGAGAATTCTCCCGTTTCTCCAACGACAATGTCATCGAGATACCATTTTTGCTCCAGTCCAGTTCCGCCGAAGAGGACAGTTGCCGTGATAGTGAGGTTACGCCCCGCCAGAATAGCTACAATTTCGTCGTAGTTGGAGAAGGAAATCTCCAGAGGGCGCTCTATCACTGATACGGTGAAGGATTTGTCGAAGGACCCGCATATATTGGATCCGCGGTATCGTACATTGTAGGGGCGGGCTTCCATGAGCTGCAGAGAACCGAAGAAGGCCTCTTCGCCCATTACTGTGCCGTCTACGCTCCATTCGTGGATAACATCCTTGCCATATTCCACTACGGCGGCAACCTTGAGGTAATCCAGCTGACGCCTTGCTATCTGGAGAGAGTCTCCGGTAGACAGTGAAATCTTAAGGATGTCGGAGACGTTTACCTGATAGCTGTGGTCTACGACTCCGGCGCCGTTTCTGGCTTCGAAGCGTACGTTGTAGCTTCCGGCATTTTCAAATACATAGTCGAAGGACTGTGAACTTGATGTGAGCACATCATTTATATACCAGCCTGTGGATACCTTGTCGCCGGAAATCACTCTGGCGGTAAAGGAGACGGTTTCTCCAACCTGCGCATTGATTACGTCCGACGGTAATGTAAATTCAACTTCCGGCGCTTTGTAGCGGACCGGTTCCGGTTCTTTAAAACCGTCGCAGGCCCACATTCCGCATAGTGCCATGGTTGTAAATATTACAGGAAACAGCTTGTGTCTCATATTCTTATGTTATTTATAAAAGCGGGCAAGGTTGTAAACGCATTCGTTAATGGTCCGCATATGCTCGATAAGTGCATCATAACGCTGACAATCCCAGGTGACGATTCCCTTATTGGAGTCTACGTTGGATGAATCCGAGCCGGTGTTGGTGGGATCGTTGTCCATGTAGGTGAACCAGTGCCAGCCTACGCAGACCTTGCTTTTAAGGAGCTGGTTTACGAAATTCTGATAGAACAGTCCGCGGTCGGCCTGGGTCTTGACCACCCATCCTGCACCGGAGGTGTTGCCCATGCCGGAATCCACTCCCTTGGTGTAGAATTCGGTAACCATAAAGGGCTTGCCGGACCAGGATTCCCAGTTGCGCATGGCGTCGGCGTCAGGCTCCCATTTCTGATAGTGGTTTATGGAGACGACATCTACATATTTACCTGCGACTTTGAACATCTCGGGATTAACCAGTTCATAACTCCACTGGTTAAAGCGGTCTCCCAGGAACAGATGGTTGGGGTCGTACTTCTTTAGCGCCGTAGTTACCTTTTGCAGATAAACCTCGTAACAGTATGCTATGAACGCTTTTTTGTCTTCGGCGGTAGCATCTGAAATCTTGCTGCCGGCCTTGCCCTTGCGCTGGTCCAGCCATTCCTGCGCTTTCTGGTGGTTGATGTGCGTGGAAGGCCATTTGGTAAGGCAGTACTCCAGGGCGTAATCCTTCCAGGGTATTTCATTATCAATAAAATAGCCTATCAG
>JAGAAU010000206.1 GCA_017615135.1 Bacteroidales bacterium
CGTTTCCCTTATAGATTCCACCCTGACAGTAGAGGTTCCTTCCGATTTCTTCCGTGAATTTCTGGAGGCCCGCTATCTGGATGTAATACGCATGACTCTTCACAGGGTAATCGGGCCCGAAGCCCGTCTGGTGTATTCAATCCGCCCCGTCAGCAGCCAGCCTGCCATTAACGTGGACGCCCAGCATGCAACGGCTCCGGTGAACCATCCCATCAGCATCAGCACGATGCATACGGAGAATATTGCCAATCCGTTCGTGCTGCCCGGTCTGAAGAAAATCGAAATCGATCCCAGACTCAATCCGGTCTATTGTTTCGAGAACTTTGTAAGCGGAGAGTGCAACCGTATGGGCGCCAGTGCCGGCATGAATGTCGCCGAGGCTCCCGGGAAGACACCTTTCAACCCTCTGTTCATCTTCGGCGGTCCCGGTCTCGGGAAAACCCATCTGGCACAGGCAATAGGTATTGCGGCTCATACCCGCTTCCCTGAAATGATAGTCCTGTACGTTACCGCCAACCAGTTCAAGACCCAGTATATGGATGCCTTCAAAGGCAACCGGATAGTAGATTTCATCGCTTTCTATCAGCGCATAGACCTGCTCATCGTAGATGATATCCAGGACCTTCAGTCTGCATCCGGTTCCCAGAACGCATTCTTTAATGTGTTCAACCATCTGCACCAGAACGGCAAGCAGCTGGTTTTCACCTCGGACCGTCCGGCAGTAGAACTGCAGAATTTCGAGTCCAGGCTTCTGTCCCGTTTCAAATGGGGCCTCTCCGTGCAGCTCGGCAGGCCTGATTACCAGACTCGTCTGCAGATGCTTAAATCCCGCAGAGACCGCGAGGGCGTTCTTATATCGGATGAGGTGCTGGAGTACATAGCTTCGCGCGTGAAATCCAATTTCCGCGAGCTGGAAGGCGCTCTGGTGTCTGTCATGGCACATTCTACGCTCAACCATCAGGAGAGCTCCGTGGAACTTGCCGCCCGCATCACAGAGAATATTGTAGGTGAGGAACAGAGCGAAATCAGTATCACAAGCATTCAGGACAGCGTTTGCGAATATTTCAATATCACCAGGGAAGAAATGCTTTCATCTTCCCGCAAGCGCCAGATTGTCCAGGCCCGCCAGATATCCATGTATCTGAGCCGCAACCTTCTGAGCAACTGTTCGCTGGCAACCATAGGCAGCGAGACAGGAGGCAAAGACCATGCAACCGTCCTGCACGCCTGTACTACCGTATCGGACCTTATGTCTACAGACCGCAATTTCAAGCGTTATGTCACGGACATAGAGGCGTCCCTTGCTCCCGCTAAATAATCAACCCATGGCAGTTCTGCTAAGCCCTTCCGTGCTGGGCGCCGACTTCCTTAAGCTTGGCGAGGCGCTGGACTTGCTCAATGCAAATGCAGACCTTATCCACATGGATGTGATGGACGGAGTGTTTGTACCAAACATTTCCTTCGGCTTCCCCGTAATAGACGCTTTTGCCCCTAAGGCCGCCATTCCCATGGACGTTCATTTCATGGTTACAGATCCGGCGCGCTGGTTCTCCCGTCTGGAGGGGAAAAAGGTAGAATATGTAAGTTTCCATTTGGAAGCGGCTGGCACCGGCACTTCCGCCTGCATCGCCGACCTGCATTCAAGAGGGTTCAAGGCAGGAGTCGCAATCAACCCCGATATTCCGGTAGAGATGCTTTACCCTTATATCGGCAGTGCGGATTTCTTCCTGATTATGAGTGTTTTCGCAGGATTCGGCGGGCAGAAGTTCATTCCGGAGTCCTATGCCCGAATTGCCGCCCTGAGGGAAGAATGCATCAAGCGCGGGGCTCCCGGAACCCTTATCGAGGTGGATGGGGGAGTAGGGCCGTCCAATGCCGGCGAGCTGAAGAAATGCGGTGCCGATATCCTCGTGGCCGGAAGTTCGGTCTTCAATGCTGCCAGCCCAGAGGATGCGCTGCGGGCTCTCAGAGAGGCATAGCGCAGAACAGGGCGCTCAGTTTTTCCAGTTCTTCTTCAAGGGAGTAGTCTTTCCCGGTAAGGTCTTTGAGTGATACCGGATTAGGAAGGTAATCGGGCCATTCAGTCTGATTTATGTCCAGACCGATGCCTATAATGCTTTCCTTTACCCATTCGCCGTCCAGGATATTCTCTATGAGTATGCCGCAGATTTTTTTGTCAGCCACCCAGATGTCGTTGGGCGGTTTCACCCATGCCTGTACCCCATGGCTTTCAAGATAGCATTGAAGTACTGAAGTTACCCATTTGTTAATGTCTGCCAGCCTTTTGACGCTGAATTCTCCTTTTGGGAAGCGCCTCATCAGGGTGAAGGTCAGATTCTGCCCGGGCGTAGATGTCCAGGTATGGTCTCCCTGGCCGCGTCCGGCACTCTGGCTCCTCGCGGCGATTACTGACATATTGTCAAGTTTCGACAGGCGTCTGCGCACCTCTGCATTGGTGGAATCGGTACTGTCTAACCAAATTATCTTACTTTGCACAGATTTTGTTATATTTGCTTGCGCAAAAATACTAAACTTCTCTGAAAATGTCTCAAACCAATAGTGGCGGCCGGAGAAAGAAGACCGGCGGCAAAAAGAACGTGAAGGTTGTCCACATCAATCTGTCATGGGTTTTGTACCTCCTGCTCATCGCAGGTCTGGGGTACATGCTCTTTGGAAAGAGCGGCAACTCTGCAATGAAGGTTGAGTGGCCGCAGGTACAGCAGATGGTGATTGCAGGAGATGTCAAGGCTGTGAATTTCACACGAAACGACATGAAGGGCAGCATAACCCTCAGGCCGGAGCGGGCCAATAAATATGCCTCCATGTTCCCCGGTGGCGTGCTTCCAAAGAGTTCTCCCCAGTTCATCTTCATAGTTTCCGGACACTTTTATCCTGAAGAGGAGTTCGGAAAACTCAATGCCGCCCTGGCTCCTGAAGAGCAGGTGACCGTTGTGATGGAGAACGACGAGCACATCTGGGGGGATATCCTCCAGTGGGTGCTGCCGCTGCTTCTGATGGTTGTTCTCTGGGTATGGATGTTCCGCGGTATGGGCCGCTCGATGGGTGCAAACGGCGGTATGGGCGGAATGAATCCGTTCAATGTGGGTAAATCTACCGGCAAACTGGCAGACAAGACCAAGGTAAACGTTACCTTTAAGGATGTGGCCGGACTCTACGGAGCCAAGGAGGAAGTGATGGAAATAGTGGATTTTCTCAAGAACCCGTCCAAATACACTTCTCTCGGCGGCAAGATACCGAAAGGTGCGCTGTTGGTTGGGCCTCCGGGCACCGGAAAGACTCTGCTTGCAAAGGCTGTGGCCGGCGAGGCGAACGTTCCATTCTTCAGCATCAGCGGTTCAGACTTCGTGGAGATGTTCGTGGGCGTTGGTGCCAGCCGCGTGCGCGACCTGTTCAACCAGGCTAAGGAGAAAGCTCCCTGCATAGTATTCATAGATGAAATTGATGCGGTTGGACGCGCCCGTGGCAAGAATGCCGGATTCTCCTCCAACGATGAGCGCGAAAATACTCTGAACCAGCTGCTTACAGAGATGGATGGCTTCGGCTCCAACAGCGGCGTGATAGTGCTCGCAGCTACGAACCGGGCGGACATTCTCGACAAGGCCCTGATGCGGGCCGGCCGCTTCGACAGGCAGATTCACGTAGATCTCCCAGAGCTTAAGGAACGCGAAGAGATATTCAAAGTGCACATGAAAGGGCTGAAGATTGAAAAAGACTTCGACCTGGATTTCATGGCAAAGCACACTCCCGGTTTTTCCGGAGCCGATATCGCGAATGTCTGTAACGAGGCTGCCCTTACCGCTGCCCGTCACAACAAAAAAGTGATAGACCGTCAGGACTTCCTGGATGCAGTAGACCGCATAATTGGCGGTCTTGAAAAGAAATCCTCAATTATCACTCCGGAAGAAAAAAAGTCCATTGCCCATCATGAAGCCGGACATGCGGTTGTCAGCTGGCTGCTGCCGCACGCAAACCCGCTCTTCAAGGTTACCCTGATACCGAGAGGACAGGCGCTTGGTGCCGCATGGTATCTGCCGGAAGAGCGTAAGCTGTGGACCAAATCGCAGATGGAGGACGAAATGTGCTCCCTCATCGGCGGGCGAGTGGCAGAGGAAATAATCAACGGAGAACCCTCTTCGGGGGCACAGAACGACCTCGAGCGTCTTACCCAGCTGGCTTACGGCATGGTGCAGTTCTACGGCATGAGCGACGCTGTTGGCACTGTTTCCTATTACGATTCCACAGGCGCTCGCGGCTATGAGATTACCAAGCCCTACAGCGAAAAGACTGCAGAGCTAATGGACTCCGAGGTTAAGCGGATAATCAACGAGGTGCATGCCAAGACGCGCGAACTGCTCGATGCCCATATGGAAGAATTTCTTGCTGTTGCTGCCCTGCTTCTGGAAAAAGAAGTTATTTTTGCCGATGATATGGAAAGGATACTCGGTCCTAAAGTAAAACCTGAGACTAAAAATGCTTGAACTGGTAAAGAGAACTGTATTCGGGCTGCTTTACATAGCGGTACTTGTAGCCGTCTGCCTTTTCTGGCCTGATGGCATGCCTCTTTTGCTTTCCCTGGCCGCCTATATACTTTATCATGAATTCTACGGCATTACTCTTGGCAGTTCCATGCGGGCTTGCCGCATACTGGTGTTTATAGGAACGGTTGCCGTCTGCTGGATGTTCTGGCTTACGAGGCAGGGCAAACTTGAAGATTTCTGGTTTGCTCCGGCGTTCCTGCCGTTTGCGCTGCTGCCTTTTGTGCATCTGCTCGGCCGTGACAGGCATGATCTCTCGAAGTATGCATGGCTTGGCGGCGGTGCGCTTTATATAGGTCTGCCGATTGCCGTAGCGCCGATAATGATAGTCCGAGGAGACGTATACGACGGGCTTACCCTTCTCTGCTGCTTCATCCTCATCTGGTCTGCGGACGTTGGGGCATATTGCCTTGGAACCTTACTTGGACAGAAACCTGATTCCCGTAAGCTGGCCCCGTCTATTTCTCCCAAGAAATCCTGGTGGGGAGTAGCCGGCGGGATTATCCTGAGCCTGGCTGCAGGGTTTGTACTTTGGTTCTTCAAATGGCTCGAGATGCCGATTTGGCATGTGCTCATACTGTCCTTTATCATCTGCGCCTGCTCCATAGCTGGAGACCTGTTCGAATCTGCCCTTAAACGTATGTTCGGAGTGAAGGATTCTGGCAATCTGATTCCCGGGCACGGTGGTCTGCTCGACCGTCTGGACAGTGCACTACTGGCCCTGCCTGTTGCAGCGGTTTACCTTATATCATTCCATCTTATATGAAGATAGACAAGAACTCGTACGGATCCGTAGCGCTGGTGTATATTTGCAGCGCTGTTGTCCTGTTTCTATCCTGGTTCTTTTGCCGCTCGCTTTGGGTGAACATCCCCGTTACTGTGGCAGCCCTTCTTTTCTGCCTCTGGCAGACGCTCTTCTTCAGGGTTCCGGTAAGGCGTGCCGTAGGCAACGGCAATGTCATAACATCAGTGGCAGACGGAGAAGTGGTTATAGTCCAGAAAGCCTACGAGAAGGAATTCCTCAAGACGGAATGTATAATGGTATCGGTGTATATGAACTTCTTCGACGTCCATTCCAATTTCTGGCCGGTAGACGGAGAAGTGAATTACTATAAGTATCATCCCGGCAAACACATGCTTGCCTTTAAACCCAAGGCATCGGAAGAAAATGAACACAGTTGCTGTTGCATCCGCACGGCGGACGGAAAGGATGTGTTCTTCAAGCAGCTTGCCGGAACATTCGCAAGGCGTATCGTCAACTATGCCGTGCCCGGGCTCAAGACCAGGGCGGGGGCCCAGTGCGGAATTATCAAATTCGGTTCACGGATAGATATGTACCTCCCTCTGGATGCAACCCTCCGCGTAAAAGTAGGGGATTACACCCGCGCCTGCGAGACCGTTATAGCGGAAATCTAATCTATAAAGCTCCTGATGAGCGAGGTGGCGGGGAGTTCCTTGTCCGATACCGGTGTGAAGTAGTGCAGGAAATTATTAAGCCTGTGGGCTTCGCCGTATTCCTGGCAGTTCTTGGGTACGGTGGCAAGGATGCGTTCGGCATGCACCCGCAAAACCGCAAATTCCAGCAGATAGGCTGAATTGAAGATTACGTCGGCATCTTCCTGGAAAGGATAAATCCATTTGGTTTCCGCCCTTCTTACGTTAGGCCAGTTGGATATGCTTTCCCTTGCGGAGTAAGCCCCTTTGTTGTAATCCCTGACGATACGTCGCAGCAGACGGTTGTCGCTGGTGGGAATGCAGTTGTGGTCGTCCAGGGATATGCTGGTTACGGTATTGATGAAGATTCGGAATTTCAGGTTCTCTTCTACCTGATCCGTAAGTTTGGGATTCAGGGCGTGGAGACCTTCTACCAGCAGGATGGAATTATCGTCCATCTGCAGTTTCTTGCCCTTGAACTCCCGGAGACCGGTTACGAAGTTGTACTCAGGAACCTCCACTTCCTTTCCGGCAAGAAGGGCAAGAACGTCCCTCTGCAGATAATCGTGGTCAACGGTATCGAAGTTGTCGAAGTCGTAACTGCCATCCGGGAACTTCGGGGTGTCTGCGCGGTTCACGAAGTAATCGTCGGTAGAGAAGGATACGGGGTGGAGCCCGCAGGCCATGAGCTGGATACTGAGCCTCTTGCAGAAAGTACTCTTTCCGCTGCTGGTGGGGCCGGTAATCAGAACGACCTTCACGGGGTGTTCCTGGGAATGCCGGAGATTAATTTCATCGGCAATCTGAACGATTTTCCTCTCCTGCAGGGCCTCTGCAACCTGTATAAGTTCCGAGGCTTTTCCGGACTGGCAGGCGCAGTTCACGTCGCCCACATTGGAAAGCCCCATTATGTTGTTCCATCTCAAAGTTTCAGACAGAACCCCGAAGGTCTTGGACTGTTCCTTGAAAGGAGCAAGCTCCATGGGAGCGTGACGGTTGGGAACGCGCAGCAGCATGCCGCCCTTGAAAGGGGAGAGGTCCCAGACTTTCAGATATCCCGTGCTGGGAACCACTGCATCGTAAAAATAATCTGGAGTATCCTTGAGGGTATAATAGGTGATGTAGATATCTCCGCAGGTGCGAAGCAGTTTGATTTTGTCTTCGTAACCGTACTTTTCGAAAATCCGAATCGCCTCATCTACCTGTACTTCGTGACGACGGAAGGGAATGTCTTCCTCTACCATTTTCTGCATCTTCTCTGCAATGGCGGCAATCTCTTCATCGTTAAGGCTGCTGCCGTCGGGTTTTGTAACCTGGCAGAAATAGCCTTTGCAGATGGGCCTTCTCAGCACCACTTTGCTGGCGGGGAAAAGGTCGGTCGTCGCCTTGCAGAGAAGAAAACACAGGGAACGGCAGTAAACACTGCGGCCGTTGTAAGAACGGTAGTCCAGGAATTCTACCTCACGGTTGTTGAAAACCCTGAATTTCAATCCTTCAGATACGTTGTTAACTCTTGCTGAGAGGATATCGTAAGGTTTGTCGAAATCGAATGCCGGCAGCATCTCGGCAATCGTGGTACCTTCCTGGAACTCTGCGTATGTTCCCGTGTTTTTGCAGAAAATCTTTAACATCGTCTGAAGTTAGAAGATTGTGGATGAATTGTTTTCAGCGGGGTCCTGTAATTCCTTAGGCACATTGGCAAAGAAATTAAGGCCGCTGCGCTCTTCAATGGCATCAATACTGGTGATGAAACTGCCATATTTGGAGCCGGAATGAGATTCGTTCGTGAAGAGATATGCGCAACCGTTGGCAGCAGTCATCTCTCCGGAAGCATTGAAGCTGCACTTCATCAGGCACTTGTAGAAGTGGCTGGGGATGCGTATCCCAGATAAAGTGTTGTTGTCTTCGAACAGCGTTCCAACCACTACGTACAAGGTGTCTCTGCCGGAAGGCATCGAGCCCTTTACGGCATTTTCAAGCTGGTTCCACACACCGTCGTTGAAGCTGGTCTGCCACTGAGGTGCCTGATTGGTGTAGTAGAAGGTCTGTTTGTTCTGGTTCACGGTAGTCTGACGATAGTTGGATGCGCAGAGGTGTCCTTTGCTGTAGCTGCCGCTTATGCCGGTCTGCTGCCAGTCTGAAGGGAATGCAGGATCCGTTTTCCAGCTATCGTTGCGCCCTACGTTATTGTCTTCCCAGGCCTCTGCATGCATTGCGAAGGCGCACCAGACGGGACTCTTGGTCTCGGAATCCATCATCACGGTGTAGTTTCGCATCTCCTTACTGTTCGAAGTCCAGGTGTGAGTGGCTACGGCGCGGTTGGAACTGGTAGTGTTGTATCTGTACCATTTCCGGCCGCTGTCGTAAGTCTCTGACCCGCTGGTATGCGTTCCGGACACTTCAACCGCAGGAATCTCATAGCAGGCGAGATAACCGGTACCGGTTGGCTGTGTAGATTCCGCCAGGGTGGTGAAAGACTGAATCTCTCCTTCAACGGTTACATAGGTAGAGGCGGAGGGGTTCCACACATCCAACTCGGCCTTATAATAATAGGTCGTAGATGGAGTAAGCCCGGACAGTACTGCAGTAAAGTTTCCGGAAGTGCCGCTGATCTGGTCTGAACTGTAAACGGTTCCGTTCATCGCAGATGCCTTCGTCCCGTACACAAAACGGGCGTTCTGCGGTGCATTTTCGCTTTTCAGCCCGCTGTAAGAGGCGGACAGGGTTGCCCCTGTCGCGCCTTTTCCAGTCGGGTTAGCCGCAGTCGATACTGAAGCTGTGAGGTTTCCCTCCCCGGAGGTTCCCCCTCCGGACGTCAGTCAATACTCAACGGAGATCTCCCAGATTCTGACAGCTCCGTTTGTCGATACGATGTATCCTGTCTCGATGGA
>JAGAAU010000207.1 GCA_017615135.1 Bacteroidales bacterium
GCCCACCTCTATCCGGGCACGGATGTAAAACTGACACGCAAAACCGCATCGGCACTGGTATATGCCAAGTCTCCGGTGGTTTCGCGCGCAACGGAAACGGAAGAGCGCCACCTGAACGGCATATTGGAAAGCAGCGGATTCGAACCTGAAGGAGGACGGCAGTCCGTATCTTCAATCCGCTTCTCCCCCGTCCGGATTTTTTCTTCAACCATACCTGCGGAAGCATACGGCATCGCCGGCATTCTGAGCGACCTTATTGAGTCGGCTTCCGTAACCATAGACTATTCCTACCTGGCAAAAGGAATCTGGAGAGACGGCAGCATGTCCGTAGTCTGGGATGAAAACTGCCCGGACAGCCGTCTACGGGAATATTTCAAGTGGTTCACCAACGACGGCAACATTACAGGCGGTTCAGGTCTTGGCGCAGAATATATGATGACCTACCTGCTCCGTCTGCTCACGGATTATTCCAGTTACGACGAGACAATTTACGAACACGAATCCGGCGGAGTACACTATATGGCACAGAAAGGTGTCAGTGGGGAATTCCTGACTTATGCAGATATCTATAACACCCTGAGAGACTACCTGCTGGAACGCTTCGACACCCTGGTTTACGAAGGGGAGATTGTCATTGAGGAAGGCAACCGGATCAAGCTCACTGATTCTGCCCAGCGCAGCTACCCTGGCAGCCTGGGCCTGCCCGACGGAGCCGCGGCCATACTATGGACCGGACTTGGCTTCGAAGTGGCGGAGGGCGCCCTGGACGGAGTGGCTCCAATTTCCGCTTACTGCTATCCGCCGGATCTGCGCTACTTTGCCAACTCCACCATCAGCACTTCAACTTCCGATAAAGACGAGAGCTACACCTCCGACAAGGCAGACTGGAATTCCATCCTCAACGAATACCGCGGGGCAAAGTCGGTGTACAGCGACACCCGCTCCGTAGCCCTGGACGAACCGCTGAACTACAGCTGCGGCATGCTGAAGGCTACCGTTCGCGGCATATCGGAAGAAGTGGGGCACGGAACCATGTTCCCCCTCACCGGGGTTATCATCGGCGGACAGAGAAATCTTCGTTTCGACTTCTCCCCTGTTTCCGGCGACGAGTTTTTCCTGTACGACAATTGCATTAACGGCATATATCTTACTCCGGAAACTTCTCCGGAATTTCGCACGCTGGTATCGCAGACCATGCCGGGAGAGAACGTGTACTTCTGCCTGGAGTTCCGCAACGACAGCGGCGCAGCCTTCTCCGGAGCGGACGGGAAGATACTCCCGGGATGCAAGTTTTATCTGATAGGCCGTATCGAACCTCCCGAAGATAATGAAGACGCCTGCATTTTCATGAGAGACTGCACTACGAGCGTAAACTGCCTCGTACACTCCCTCAGCGAAGCCCGCAATTCCATCCCCGATCTTGAGCATCCCTCCCTTACCATGGGAGTTCAGCTGATGACCAGCTGGATGCAGGCCACTTCTTCTTACATTGTGATGTACTGATGAAATTCCTGCGCTTCATATTGCCCGCAATCCTGTTGCTAACGCTCTGGAACTGCCAGAGAGACGGCATCGTGGAGCCGCAGATAGGCATTTATGTGCAGGGGCCGGGAGAAGAGGTGGCCAAGGCAGACGTCGGTGAGGTATCGCCTTCCAATGCGGCGGAAAGCCTCCTTCACGATATGAGAATCTGGGTATTTACAAGCGACGGGCATCAGAAGATAACCTCGTTGAACATAGCCCAGAGTCAGCTCCCCGCCGCAGGAAGAACCCGCCGCTATGTAGTGCCTGTTTCCAGGGAATTTGCCGCCCAAAGGCCGGATGTAGACGTTTTTGTACTTGCAAACGGCTATGTGATAGGCAGTTCCCTAAACGAGAATTCCAACTGGGATGAGGTGAACGATGCGGTGTTAAGCGGCAGCAACTTCGGAATTTCAATCCCTGTCCGCACCGTAGATCCGGCTTACGGCCTGCCCATGACCGGAGTCGGCAGGGGGCTCCAGATTCAGATGGAGGAGCCTGTGATGCGCGTGGAGACCGTAAGGCTGATTCGTGCGGTATCCAAGGTGCGCTATGTCTTCTGCCGCATGAAGGACGACGAGCAGCACGATGAGATTTCAGTAGACCGAATTACCCTCAACGGCGGCCTTATTCCTCAGAACGAGTACCTTTTCACCGGTTCCCTGCCCTATGCAATCGCTCCGGGCGGATATGTGGCGGAACCTCTGAGCACCGACGGCCCGGCAACCCTGGCACAGAACGAAACCCCGGAAAAACTGGTCTATGCGGGCCAGGACGCCCAGAGCTACAAGAGACTGCTGGACGATGCAATATCGGACGGGCTGCTTACCGACGCCGGCACAATCTACCTCCGGGAGAGCGACAAGATGCTTACAGGCTATGTGAGCTACACCGTAAACGGAGTTTCCCACACGCGTAATTTCACCATGGCCAATCCCGGCGATTTTGCTCGCAATCACAGCTGGACACTATACGGATATTTCCTCAGCGGCCGCAACCTCCAGCTGGCCATTAACGCACAGCCCTGGGACTATAACGTTCAGCACGTAGACTTCTCGAACCAGTCTATCCAGGCTACCCAGTTCGTGGTGGACGACACCACGGCAGATGTAACGGAACCAGAGCACGACCACTTCGATGTTCGTCTGAGGGCCGGAGTTTCCGCCAGGGGTCACCTCTATATCACCACTCCTGTAAGCGGTAAACTGATGATACAGCCCATAGGAGACGCCCCTTCCTTTATCGTCACTCCCGACATAGCTGATATCGATCCTACAGTCAATGCGGGCCGAATCGACATTGAAATACGCCGCAATCCCGACGCCGAAGGCGACCAGACCGGCAAACACATAACCCTGTCTTTCACCGTGGAATCCGGTGAACGCGAAATAGACGCCAATACTGAACTTCTCAACGGAAAAGTTTACCGCTTCATACTGTGATACGCCGACTTTCATATCTGCTTGCACTGCTGTTGCTTCTGCTGCTTCCTGCCTGCGTACAGGAGACAGTCGGGGATACTCCGGACGGCCCGTACATAGAAATGAAGCTGTACTGCAACGACCCGGTCGAGAGCAAAGCCGGTGCAGACGGGGTGCGCGACGGGTCGGACCGTTACAACGAGAACCTGATATCCACCGTGGATTTCTTTTTCTGGCCCATCGGGCAGGAAGATCAGGACGCTACTTTCCACGTACGCAGGACTTCCGGCAACAGGCGAAGCGACGTTTTCAGGATGGAAATCACCTCGGAAGACATCAACAACCGCATCTTCCCTTCCTATCCTTCCGATATAAGGCAGGCAAAGGTAATGGCGGTGGTGAATTATCCCGGAACCCTGGTAGCGGACGAAAACAACCTTTCAGGCACTTCAAAGGAAGATATAGAGTCTTTAATCGTAACGACGGACTTCGTGTCGCCCGTAGACCACAGGCAAGCCAGTTTCGTTATGAGCGGCGTAACGACGATAGACCTCCGCGGACGTTCCCAGATTATGGCGGCCACAGGGGCAATCGCTCTCGAGCGCTATGCCTGTAAGATGACCGTGGCGGTCAATGTTGCCAATACGGTTACCCTGGATAACGGAGAAGTGTGGTCCCCTATGCTGGAAGGTATGGAAATTTATCTCGTAAACGCCTCCAAATCCGTTTCCCTGGGCGGCGAAGACGACACTCCTGAGTATTTTTCCTACTCCGGCAACAAGAAGAAATTCGTTCGCAGGGATCTGGACGGGAACCTGGTTCCCTACCTCGACATGGACGGAGATTACTACAACACCTACCCCATGTACATGTATCCCCAGCACTGGACCTACGGATCCACCGGAGGATACGACCGCGAACCTTACCTGAAACTGGTCGTCCCCTGGGCCAGAAAGGCAGAGGGAGGCTTCTCTTCTACCCAGAAGCAGTTCTACTACAAGATAGTTATGCCGGACGACAAGCGCAACGGATTTAAACGACGCTTTGCCCGCAACAACTGGTATCACCTCAACATAGACGTCGGTATCCTCGGAGCGGAAACGGACGAGGCATCCGTAACCATTTACTCAGGCTCCTGCTACGTAGTTTACTGGCAGGACAAAGACGTGGTTATCAAGCAGGCAGAAATCGGCAACGCCCGCTATCTGTCGGTGGACAAGGAGCGCTACGAACTGTATAACGTTCCGTCTGTAAACATCCGATATACCACCAGCCATCCTGTTATCATCAAGGAAGGCAGCATCAGGGTAACCAGACCTTATTACGGAGAATCCGGCGCAGGGGCCAAGACACTCGGCGGAATTGTGCGGAAAGCCGGGAAGAACGACATCTACAAGCAGGGAAGCCTTTATCTGGACTATCCCGACACCTGCCGCACCAAACTTTCGGCCGATGGCCAGGACTGGTTCGAGAATACCGGCATCTCGATATTCTTCAACCATCCGCTGAACAACGACTACTCCAGTTCGATGTTCGATTACTCCCCCTATGACATATCCTTCACGCTGGTGCACGAGGACCGCCCGAACGACGACCGCTTCCGCAAGGACATCACCCTGCTGCAGCGTCCGGGCATCTATATCAATGCACTGGCCAATTCGGATGCAACCGTAGTCTACATCAAGAACGGTACTGCGGGAAGAAAGCTCTATAAATCCGATTACTGGGGTTATGTCTACGTAGACAACGAGCAGCTGGTACGCCAGGGAGAAGAAGACCTGTCGGCATACAGCGCGCTTGCCGACAGCCTCGGATACACCCTTGAGGAATATCACTGGAGGGCCGTATGGTATACAGGAGGCAGCCGGGATATCTTCAATATCAACGTGACGGTGCTGCCGGCCAGCTCTGACCTCGTCATCGGGGACCCGCGTACCGACGATGTAGACAACCTGCGGGACGATTTCCACGAAGCACCCGCCCTTTACGGACCTTCCCCGAGGCGTCTGCGCTGGTATCATCCCACGGAATCCTCGCCACGTACTGCGAATATGCTGGCACCCAGCTACCGGATTGCCTCGAAGCACGGAGGTGTGGAATTCGGCAACCTCAACTTCGAACAGGCACAGTGGCGTTGCGCCACCTATCAGGAAGACGGATTCCCCGCAGGCAGGTGGCGGTTGCCCACTAAGGGAGAAATCAAATTCATCTCCATGCTGTCCGCCAATAAAATTTTCACCTATCTTTTCTCTAATGCCGTCTATTGGTCTGCCAACGGAGCAATCGCGGTATCTGAAGGTAATGTGACAGACAGCAACAGCGGCAACGCCCTCACCCGCTGCGTTTATGACAGCTGGTACTGGGGTGACGACCAACACGAACCACGAACTGAATTTGTATGGGGGGACATGGAATGAAGAAACTGCTTTCATATCTCCTGACAGCCACACTCCTGTTTGCGGCTTATGCCTGCATCAGGGAAAAAGACCAGGATAATAATGGTGAACCCCTGCCTGAAGGCGCACAGGTGACCATCAATTTCTCCGTTTACGGCGACGGACTCTCATCCGCACCTTCCAGGGCCCTGAGCGAGAAGGTACCACTTGAGAACCTGTATCTGGCTGTATTCGGCAGTTCCGGATATCTGAAAGAATATGTGCAGGCAACTATGCTGGAACACGACGACTCCCTGTACAACTTCTCAGTAACCCTAACCCTCTCCGACAGCCCCCGTATCCTGCATTTCATAGGAAACGGCCCCTCCACCCTGCCCTTCGGTTACGTAGATGCAGTCATGCCCACCCTGCTTTCCGAACGAGGCCAGGGCGCATACTGGCAGACGAAAAGGGTAGACGGCATCCGTGCCCGCAAAAGCACGACAAGCTATACCGATGATTATGGCATACAGGTTGTGCCGGGCGATTATATCGACAAAGACGGCAACAAGGTGACAAACGGCAAAGGATATATGCCCGACGATGCCACCTCCGCCGCATTCGCTGCAATCCCCCTCATCCGCAACTGGGCTAAAATAGTGGTTATAGGCGACGACCCCGACAGTTCCTTTTTTACACCGTTTAGCTATGCGGTGGTAAACGTTCCGTCCAAGGGCACGATTGCCCCCCATTCTTCGGCAACCGGTTTCATAGAAAACTATCACTCCCTGGGCTTTGAAGACCTTGAGGATATGGGGTATCCTGCCAATCTGCCGCCGGGAACCACTTTCGACGAATCGGTGCCCTCAGTGGAAGATTTCCAGAACTGCACCGGAGGAGTTTCCCCAACAGGCGAGAACGGAGCCGTGTATCTCTATGAGCGGCCTGTCCCTTCCGGAAGCATCCCTCCCACCTACATCATAATGTACGGGCACTATCGCAATCCGGAAGATCTGGAGCACGAGGGCGATTACTTCTATAAGGTAGACCTGATGGTGATGTCAGACTACTATCCTGTATACAGGAATTTCAAATATCAGGTCATCATACGCAAGATACAGTCTCAGGGGCACCATACCCCGGTAGCGGCAGTCGCTGCAGCCGGTAGTGCGGATGTATCGGCAGATATTACCACCAGCCACCTCTCCGACATTTCCGACGGTCAGGGGCGTCTGATTATACAGCCGTGGATGTCACATACCTTCTCGGACGCCCAGACAGACAATACGCTGCTGCACGCCTATCTGATGAGCGACATCTATCATGAAACGGTAGATATGAATGCCTCGTCCGTAACGGTGGAGACATTGCCCATGCCTTCCGGCGCCGAAGATCTGATTACGGACCTGTCGATAGATCCTCCTACCGAAATGGCCGGTTCCGTGGGCTGGCGCACTATACATTTCACCACCATGGACCCCGGGACCACCATACGCAGCCAGACCATAAGGATTACCGGATACCACGAATTCGGGCGGCTGTACCGCGATGTGGTCATCACCATCCAGCCCATCCAGCCCATGAAGGTGAGTTGCTCATCCCGACGCATGGCGGCAGAGAAAGGCACGCCCCAGGCCATCAATATAAGTATACCGGACGGCCTTGTAGAGTCTATGTTCCCGCTGATTTTCGAAATTGAGCCCGAAGACAAGACTCTCAGCCCGGACGTGAGCAAGGAAAACAACAACCTTCCGGTGGAGAGCGGCCCTTCAATTTCAGAGCACGCAGACTACACTGGGAAACCCTCCTACCATTTCGTCTATACGCTCTCATGGAGCGACTATCGTGCAATTACACCAGTGCAGGATGAAGACGACGATAATTACTGGCGCACCTTTACCTGCTATTTCAAGAGCAACCGCGACGACAGTGCAACCACAGTATGGGTAAAGAACGAGTACTTCAGCACAGGCAGCACTACTTTTGTGAACTACCGTTCTTCCATGAGTTTCCGTAACCTCCGCTTTACGAATCCGATTGAGAAGGCGGAAGAAGTTACCGTAACCGTGCAGTTCTCCATAGACGAAGACCCGGATCTCAATTATCCCGCAGACTATCCTGTTATCAAACTGCGGCCTCTTGGCATGGAACCGCTTTCAGAGGAGCTTATTCCCGGACCGGAGTCGGGCACCTACGTATTCAAGCCCGAATCTTCCACTGTCACTCTGGACTTTGTAACCATTACGAACGACGGCGACCTCTTCCTTGAACTTTCCGCAGAAGAATACAACACTCAGACGCTGCGCTCTCACAGGTTCATAGATGCGGGCTTTGTAATCGGGCACCAGATGTCCAACACTTCCTACTGGTCCAACGTGGCCATCGGAAGGATTAATTCAGATGCCAATAAAACAGTTCTCTTTGGGTATAAGGACGATCCGGAAGCCTTGAATGCAACCGTTTCCATAAACGGGCTGGGCAAGCAGCTGAACCTTACGACTCCAAGCTCCTTCCCCTGGACGCCTACCGGGCCGCGCGGGCAATACGGGCTTTCCAATTATCACGAAATTGAGTTCAAGACACCTTCCCCCAAGAACTACAACCCCATAGAGTTCACGCTCAGCGCACCGGGTTATGTGATTGAAGACATAAGGGCAGGCAGATTCAACGGTAATATCTATACCCAGCAGCTCACCACATCCAACGTGTTTAAAGCCGACAACACCTACGGATTTACGGCTGCCAACCCGCAGTTCTCCATCCAGATGGACAAGTCTATAGTGCACAACTGTACGGTTCAGTTCGACAATATAAGCGAGATTCGGTCTTCCGCCCCTCTGGGAGCGATGATTCCTGCCGGCGAGAGCTGCACCATTACCGTGCAGAGCAGTCGGGCCGAGTGCTATGTATTCTACGTGGAATTCACTATCCAGGCCCGCGTAAACTGGAACGGGAAGCGCTCTACCCTGTGTCCGGCATCGGGCACCACTGAAGACGGCACCTTCCTGCCTTACCCCGGCAACGACACCCAGTACATTTGGTGTCTCCCCGAGCATTCCAATTCCGGCACCCTTACCATCACCGCCAAGGACGACCTCCCCATCATCATCAGCGGCATGGTGCTCAAGACCTTCCGCGGCACATTCTACGATTAGTTGGGAAAATTGATTGAATTTTTTTAGTACGGGGTTATAAAATTCCGTTTATTTGCAACTATAATAAACGGATAATTATGCGCAGATTAATAACCTCATTGCTGGCACTAGCCCTTATCCTGCCGGGAAGCGGAGCCCTTGCCAAGTCTAAAAATATCAGAATGGAAGCGGGGAACCTTGCCTTTGAAGTGCTCCCCGATGCGTCCAGAGCGGCATTCATCATCCAAGGCAAAGAAGACGCCGCCCAGTGGGATCTGGATTTTTGGCGGCTCATTCTGGACGACGGGCTCAAGACTGAAATCCCCATCCTGTCCACCCAGCAAAAGGGTAAAGCATCGGTAAAGAATGGAGTAATCACCCTGGAATATGAGAATCTGCTCTCCGAGTGGGGTGGAACCTATCCGGTGAAATTCACGCTGGAGGCCAGGGTGGAAGACGGGCTTCTGGTATTTACCCCCACGGTAGAAAACAAAGGCAGCGGTATCCGCATAAATGAATGTCAAGCCCCCTATGCAGGGTTTACGGTAATAAACGGGCCGAAGGAAAAAGACTTTATGGTATTGCCCAGGGCGCTCGGGCGCAGAATCGACAATCCCTGGAAGTACATGGAAGACCAGACTCCAAATTTCTACAATCATGACGAGAAAGAAACGGTGCTGGCAATGCCCTACCCCCGTTCTTCCATGAGCTGGTACGGAGTGCAGAGCGGCGATAAATTCCTCTATGTAGCCCGCTACGACGCTACAATGACCTTCTGCAACCTTTCCATCCATCATACCATCGGCGGCGAAGACCTGATTCTGGGCATAAATCACCTCCCGATGGCAAGGCCGGGAGAGTCAATCACCCTTCCATCTACAAGCATCGGGCTGTTGGACGGCGACTGGCGCAGCGGCGCCGACCGTTACCGTGCATACGCAGATGCTACTTTCTTCAAGGTTACTAAAAAATCTGAATGGCTGCAGACCATGCCAGGCTGGCAAAGGCTGACCTTCAACACCCAATACGGTGAATCCCGCTTCAAATTCAGCGACCTGCCGGAAATCTACAGGATTGGCGCCCGTTACGGGGTTAATACCATATTCATCTTCGGATGGTGGAAGGAAGGTATGGACTGGGGATATCCTGCATATCACGAGCCCTATCCCGGTGCATTTGAAGAGCTGAAGGCGAATATTCAAAAAGTGCAGGAGATGGGCGGCCACATCGTACTGGAATGCAACTGCCATTTCCTGGATATGGATTCAGACTATTACAAACAGTTCGGAGATGAAGTCAAGATACTCGACATCAACGGTCAGGAAGTGCGCGCACAGTACGGATATCCCGGTCGTGGAGAGTTCAGGGCCACATACGGCAAACGTCAGTTCCCGCTTATCTGCACCGGCACCGAACGCTGGCGCAATCAGGTCCTGGACCAGCTGAAGTTCATGGGAACCCTCGTCGGGCCGGACTGCGTATTTGCCGACTGCTACGGCGGCTGCCCCTGGCAGCCCTGCTTCAACCACAATCACGAGCACGGTTGGAGGATAGACCGCGAGGGCTGGTATAAAATGA
>JAGAAU010000208.1 GCA_017615135.1 Bacteroidales bacterium
AGGGCTACATCGGCAAATCCCTTGCTGACCTTGTTGGGAACCAGAAAATACTCTATCCCGTTATCCAGACTGCCATGGCGAATCTCCTTGGAAATCCCGAAAACCGGAAGTTCCGAAGCAGATAGCTGAAAAGCTGCCAGGAAGACTGAAAAAGCGGTAAGAACTGCCCTGATTCTCATTTTTTTAATATTTCCTGCAAATGTAAAACAAAATTCGTATTTTTGCATTTCGACTTCGGTTGGTACAAATAATTAACTAACGATATATGAAGAAATTTATCTTTACAGCCATGTTGGTTCTGGCAGCGGTTTCCGCCTACGGCCAGGATATGAAGGAAGCCACTGAAAAGGCAAAAGAGGCTAGCGCAACGTTTAACGCCGGCAATTTCGAGGAGGCCCTCACAGGGTTCCGCGCCGCGCTTGAGCTGGCCAACGCCTGCGGAGACGAAGGATTGACTTTAAGCATGAGTTGCCAGGAAGGCATAGCCAAGGCTTCTTACTTCATTGCCAAACAGGCCTTCGAAGACGGCAACTTCGACGAGGCTGTCGCCAAGGCTGAAGAGGCCTCTAAGGTTGCATCCGAATTCGGGCTCGACGAATATGTGGGCAAGAACGAGAGCGTGATATCCAACGCCTACACCAAGAAAGCCGGTGCTCTCATGAACGAGAAGAAGTTCGACGATGCAGCTCAGATTTACAAAAAACTGCTCGAGATCAACCCTGCGAACGGCCCCGCTTCCCTCAACCTTGTAAGGGCATACCTCAATTCCGGCAATCTTGACAGCGCCAAGGAAGCCCTTGAGATTGCAAAGGCCAACGGCAAGGAGGCTGAAGCCACCAAGCTCATAGGTACTTCATTCCTCAAGAGGGCGTCCATAAGCCTGAAAGAGAAAAAATATGCCGCCGCCATCGAAGATGCCAAGGAAGCCAACCTCTATAACGAGAACGCCAAGGCTTATCTGATTATCGGACAGGCATCTGCATCTCTTGGCAAAGACAACGACGCCATTGCCAACCTAGAGAAATATCTGGAACTTACCCCTACGGCAGGAAACGCCGGTGCGATATCCCTCACCATCGGAGCCCTTTACCACAAGGCTGGCAACAAGGCCAAGGCTGCCGAATATTACAAGAAAGCTTCAGCAGACCCCAATCCTCAGGTTAAAGACAATGCACTGAAGCAGCTTCAGGCCCTGAAATAAAGTGCGGGAACTCGAACTTCTGGCTCCTGCGCGGAATGCAGATATCGGCATCGCGGCCATCGACTGCGGTGCCGATGCCGTATATATTGGCGGTCCGGCGTTCGGCGCCCGTAAGGATGCCGGCAATTCTCTGGAAGAAATTGCACGCCTGTGTTCACACGCCAGAAAATACGGAGCCAGGGTGTTCATTACCGCCAACACCACTCTCCGGGCAGGAGAAGAAGCCATCCTGAGGCCCATGCTGGAAGAGGCCTGCAGCGCGGGAATCGACGCCGTGATAATGCGGGATCCGCGCATCCTGCAATGGGGGCTGGGGGTTCCCATGCACGCCTCCACCCAATGCGCAATCCGCGACGCAGATGCTGCAAGACGCTATGAAGACATGGGCTGCAGCAGAATTATCCTGGAAAGAGAGCTGAGCCTGGAACAAATCCGGAAAATCTGCGAGGCGGTAAGCTGCGAGGTGGAAGCTTTCGTGCACGGAGCCCTCTGTGTATGCTACAGCGGGGAATGCCGCCTTTCTGAATTCATAGACGGAAGAAGCGCAGACCGCGGAGAATGCATCCAGGCCTGCCGTTCCCGCTACGACCTTACTGATGCATCCGGCCGTATACTCCTGAAAGACAAAGCCATACTCTCCCTGAAAGACCTGGACCTTCACGAGCGTCTGGGAGACTTGATTCAGGCTGGAGTGAGTTCCTTCAAAATTGAGGGCCGGCTCAAACCGGAGAGTTACGTCAGGAATCTCTGTCTGTATTACAACGGCCTTCTGGACTGTATTGTGGCAAAAGACACACAGCAGTTGCAGCGCGCCTCCTTCGGGAAGACAGACAGCGGCAGTTTCCGGCCGGATCCTTTGAAAACCTTCAACCGGGGATACACTCAGCTGTTCCTGGACGGCAAAAGGCAGCGCGGCTGGTCCTCCATGGACGCCCCCAAGCACCTCGGGGAACCTGTCGGTACTGTCGAGAGCATCAAACGCGGCCCGGTATCTACCAGAATCAAACTGAAACTGATTGGCGGGATAGTGCTGCACAATGGAGACGGGCTGGGATTCATCTCTCCCAAGGGCGGGGTGGACGGATTCCGGGCCGACGTGTGCGAGGGTTCATCGGTCCTTTGCCGAGACGCAGGTACCGTCCGGGAAGGCATGCAAGTCTTCCGCAACATCGATTCTTCCTTCGAGAAAGCGCTCGAAGGGGCGAATATACGCAGGGAGATTGCCGTTCGGCTGTCGGTTGAGGTCTCCCGCCGCGGGAAGCTGGAGATTGTCGCCCGGAGCGAGGACGGCCGCGAGGTTCGCAGTACTTTCCATTCCGATGTCGATACCGCGGAAAACCGCGAAAGGCAGGAGGCGCTCATGCGCGGGCAACTCTCCAAACGCGCCCTGCACTACAAGTTCGAGCTGGAAGAAATCCAACCCGCAGGCTGCCCCCTGCCGCTTCTCAGTGCCGCCACTTTGAATTCCATGCGCCGCCTGGTGGCTGAAGACCTGGACTCTCTCCCCTGCCACAAGCGGGCAATGCTTACGAGAATGCCTGGAGTCAGCCCGTCTTGCCCGGCTCCGACCGGGAATCTCCCCCTCATGCGCTCTAAATACTGCATCCGCTTCGAACTCGGGCTCTGTCCCGTACATCAGAAAGCGGCGCGCGACAACTCCGACCTCTTCCTCCTGAACAACGGCCGCAAGTTCACCGCGCACTTCGACTGCGCCCACTGCGAAATGACCATATCCTGATTTTGAAGGTTTTTGTGCACCCAACAGGTTATACTCCGGGTGCCTTCACTCCGTTCATCCCTCCCAAGCAAAGCTTGGGCCCCTCCCATTTACGAGGCCATGGGTGGCCACGGGCCCCGGAGTATAACCCGTTGCCGGCTCAAGATTCCGTAGTATCAAGCCAGAATTCTTAATATGATTTCCATAATTATTCCGTATATTCGCGAGTTATGAAATCAATACTCGGAATAGGAAATGCCCTGACGGACATTCTGGCGATACTGCCGGATGACAGCCTCCTGGCAAAATACCATCTACCTAAAGGGAGCATGCAACATGTAGACATGGAGACTGGCGATAAGATATGGAACGCTTTGAAGCCCCTTGGAGTACACTATGTGGCCGGTGGCTCCGCTGCCAACACTATCACCTGTACCTCCATTTTCGGCATGCCGTCGGCCTTCATAGGCAAGATTGGCGACGATGAGCTCGGGCTCCTGTTCAAGAGCGACGAAGAGCAGTACGGAGTTAACTGCACCCTGCTCAAGGGCAAGAATTCTTCGGGGCGGTCGGTGGTGTTCGTGACGGGCGAAAATGCTGAACGCACCTTTGCAGTTTATCTCGGGGCTGCGCTGGAGTTGGTGCCGGAAGACCTCAAACCCGAGTATTTCGAGGGCTACGACTACTTCCACATTGAAGGCTACTTGGTTCAGAACCAGGCGCTTATCCGCAAGGCGGTGGAAATGGCCCACGATGCCGGATGCCTCATTTCAATAGACATGGCCTCCTACAATGTAGTGGAATCCAACAACGCCTTCCTGCACGACATTGTGGACAAATATGTAGACATAGTATTCTCCAACGAGACTGAGTCCAAGGCTTTTACCAAGCTGGACAGCCCGCGCGAGGCTTTGGACGAGATTGCCCGTCACTGCTCCATCGCAGTGGTGAAGGTTGGCAAGGACGGCAGCTGGGTGAAGTCTGGAGACGAGGTACACTACATCGAGGCCTGGCCTGCAACACCCATCGATGCAACCGGAGCCGGAGACACTTATGCCGCCGGATTCCTCTATGCCCACTCGCTCGGAATGCCGCTGAAGGTCTGCGGCGAGGTCGGGTCCATAATTGCCGCCAAGGTGGTGGAAGTGATTGGCACAAAGATCGATATTCCCCGCTGGAGAGATGCCAAGGCAGAAATCCGCACCCTGCTTGACCAGTATTCGAAATGAAGAAATACCTGATAGTATTCCTCATTTCCATGGTGCCCCTGATTGAGCTTAGGGGGGCTATTCCGTATGCGGTCGGATTCGACCTGTCCACCGTTCCATCTTACATTGTGGCGGTAATCGGGAACATCCTGCCCGTGCCGTTTATCTTCCTGTTCGCGCGTCGCTTCCTTGTCTGGGGCAGCGAAAAACGCTTCATCGGCGGGTTTTGCCGGTTCTGCCTGCGCAAGGGAGAAAAGGCCGGGCGCAAGCTGCAGGAGAAGACCGGAGCCGGACTCTATGTGGCGCTGCTGCTGTTCGTAGGCATTCCCCTGCCCGGGACCGGAGCCTGGAGCGGCACCCTGGCGGCCAGTCTGCTGGATATGGATTTCAAAAAGAGTGTAATCACCGTTACGGCGGGAGTAATTCTCGCCGGAATCATAATGCTCGCGGCATCCTTCGGGGTGTTCGGGGCAGTATCATTTTTTAAGTAAATATGAGAGTACTACGATTGACAAATACGCTGAGCCGGAGCAAGGAAGTGTTCAAGCCGGTGAACCCCGGCAGGGCTGGAATGTACGTTTGCGGGCCTACCGTTTACGGAGACGCCCACCTTGGGCATGCGCGCCCGGGAGTGACTTACGACGTGCTTTTCAAGTTCCTCACCCATCTCGGCTACAAGGTGCGCTACGTGCGTAATATCACCGACGTGGGGCATCTTGAGCAGGATGCCGATGAAGGCGAGGATAAAATTGCAAAGAAGGCCCGCCTGGAACAGTTGGAACCGATGGAGGTGGTGCAGGCCTATACCCTGCGCTATCACGAGGCAATGCGGCAGTTGAATGTGGCTCCGCCGTCTATCGAGCCGCGCGCCAGCGGACATATCGTAGAGCAGATAGAGGCGGTGAAGAAGATTCTGGCGGCAGGTTATGCCTATGAAAGCAATGGCAGCGTCTATTTCGATGTGCAGAAATACAACGCAGACCACCATTACGGCGTACTTTCCGGCCGCAAGCTTGAAGACACACTTGAAGGAACCCGCAATCTTGACGGTCAGGGCGACAAAAGGGCTCCTTACGACTTCGCTCTTTGGAAAAAGGCGGAGCCTGAGCATATAATGCGGTGGCCGTCTCCGTGGAGCGACGGCTTCCCGGGCTGGCATCTGGAGTGCTCTGTGATGGGAGAGAAATATCTCGGACACGAATTCGACATTCACGGCGGCGGCATGGACCTGGTCTTCCCCCACCACGAGTGCGAAATTGCCCAGAACGTAGCCTCCCGCGGCACGGATGGAGTGCATTATTGGGTACACAACAATATGATTACCATCAACGGACAGAAGATGGGTAAATCGCTCGGGAACTTCATCACCCTGCCGCAGCTTTTCAGCGGAGACCATCCCAAGCTGGAGAGGGCGTACAGCCCCATGACCGTGCGGTTCTTCATACTCCAGGCCCATTATCGCGGAACGCTGGATTTCTCCAACGATGCGCTTCAGGCAGCTGAGAAAGGGCTCAAACGTCTTATGCAGGCGGCAAAGGACCTCTATGCGCTGGCCGGCAGGAAAGTTGCGGCCTATGAGTACGGTGAGCTGCCACGCGAGATTGCACCCGACAGTTGCCCCGCAGGGGTGTCAGCAGATGTCAAGGCGGTATTCGAGGGAATTTACGATGCCCTCTGCGACGATTTGAACACTCCCGTTGCGCTTGCGCAGCTTTCCGAGGCTGTGCGCCTTATCAATTCCGCGAAGGCCGGCAGCATAAAACTTTCTCAGGAAGACCTCGACGCGCTGTGTTTCATCTTCGACAATCTGGTCTTTGGAGTGCTTGGGCTACGCGACGACGAAGGTGGTTCGGACAGCTCCCGCAAGGTAATAGACGGCCTGATGGAGATGGTGCTGGAGCAACGCGCGGCGGCAAAAGCAGCCAAAGACTGGGCAGTCTCCGATCATATCCGAGACAGCTTGAAGGCCCTCGGAATCTCGGTTAAAGACACCAAAGACGGTGTTGAATGGTCCATAGAATAAAATTGAATAATATGTTTGACGTAACCTTAATAGAAGATAAAAGCGAGAACGGGATTCGTAAGACATCGTTCAGCACCTGTCCGGCAGTTTGCTCCGTTCAGATTGACATAGAAACCGAAGGTGATATAATCCGCAAGGTGCAGTTTACCCGCGGATGCCACGGCAACACCCAGGGAGTCGGCAAACTCTGCGAGGGCAGGACAATCAGTGAAATCATTTCCCGCCTGGAGGGCATCAATTGCGCCCGCCGCGGAACAAGCTGTCCCGACCAGCTCGCCCGCGCCCTGAAAGAACTATAGTTGAAAAAGTACTTCTTGATTCTTTCGCAGGAATGCATTAGTGCATTTCCTATACCGGAAAGCAATTTCCGGCCGCCCGTCCGGAGGACTCCGCCGCAGAAGCGACAGGCTGTCTCCTCCGGGGCCCGTGGCCGCCCATGGCCTCGTGAATGGGAGGGGCCCACAAGCGTAGCGCAGTGGGAGGGATAAGCGAAGCGCAGGCTTCCGGAGGAGGCAGCCTGCGCTCGAAGGCGGAAAGACACAAAAAAATGTCGCGCTGTCTGGCAGATTAGAATTTGCGTACGGCGGCGATGTTGCCGTCTGTGCCGTATTTAACCCACGAATTATCTGGACCAACAGCCCAATAAAAATACCAGGGACCGGCCTGAGATTTAGCGACACCAAGGTCCTCAAAAAATGCCTGACCTTTCTTACTCCTGCAAATGCTGGAAGATTTCATCCCCAAATTAGCGTATGCCTGGAGTCCGTAACGCAGCTCGAAGTTGTCTTTTCCTGCCAAATCCTTTGCAATAAATAGCCACTTTGCCCCCAATATTTTTTTATTGACTCCCCCGGCATAAAATGTTGCAAATTTATCCAGCTCATCATGTCCGGCAACATACCAGCCTTCTCCAAGGTTTCTGGCCCAAACAACCTCAGGGAAATAACGGGACATATCGTATCCCTTTTCCTGACAATAATTGGCAATTACCCGACAATTTTTCTCCCCTTCCGGCCCGGTAAGCTCCTCCAGTTCGTCCAACATCTTAAAATACAAGGCCAGTTCTTTCTTGTCAACCTTTTTTAAATAAGGGATGAAGGGGCCGCAAACCCAGCTTGCATGCTCTTTCCAGTACTTTTCCAGCTCCTTTTTATCCGCATCCTTGCCAGCCCAAACCTTGGCATAGAAGTTCTTGTTTGCTGCATCAAGACTCAGCTCTCCACGGCCATAAGCGGGCATACTCATAATCAGTCCATGCTGGCCTGATTCATCTACGTAAAACACAAACCCGGGAACCTCATCAATCACAACATAATCTCCCAGCGCATACTTCTGAGCAGAGCAGACGGTCATTCCTGCCAGGAAGACGGTCAATAAGGCAAATAATTTTTTCATAATAAGAACTATAATAACTGTTTAATCAATTTCATGGAGCAACATTCCGCGCTGAAATTCCCCGCCCGAGACTTTTGTGAAAGTGGTAAAGCCAAGACCGGAATTGGGAGCACCCTCCTCTACAGCCATAAAGCGGTTGTCCCAAATCAATCCGGACACCGGTTTCACAACGCCTACCCTTTTATAAGTCAGCTTTCCATTTGCATCCTCAACCGGTTCAAGCACCTCAAATCGAGAGTTTTCACTCACTCCGTCTTTCATTCCAAGATAGGCCGTGATTGGCGCAGTGCCGATAATTGGAGTGTGCGTACGGAATTCAGGGAAACTCTTCTGAAGGGTTACCACATTGTCATCCAAACCTCTACGGCAGGCCTTTAAGACCATAGTTTGAGGGGAAGATTCGTTGATTCCAAGAAAAGAGATATCCTTTCCGGAACTCTCACATTTTCCTACATATTGCAGCTGATAAGAGCCGCGGGCGGCCTCAAACGCCGCTGCCTTCCCGGCATCCGGCACCGATGAATACTGTGTACTGTAAAAGGTTGAGGCAATCTCATCGTTCCATACAAGACGGTACAGATAGGAATCGATATTAACCTTGAAGCCTTTATAAGTTGCTGCCAGCTGGGCCAACGAATTTGTAAGATTGGTAATGTTAGTTCCGAGCGCAACGGACGCTATCGCGCCAAGGACACCAATAGTAACGGCAGCCGCCTGTCCGGCCTTTTCCTTGTCTGCATAACGGATATCATTTACCACGACAAAGGTATTACCGATAAGGTCTACGCCACTGTCCATAAGCATTACCTGTCCACGGGCAGATTCTTTGGCCAACATCTTATCATGCTCGCTCGCATTATACAGACCCCGCTCGGCAATAAGGTCCATATTGCATTCGCCTGTAAATTTATCCCGATTGAACCAGCGGGCCACAAGGCGGGACGCTACCTGATTATCCTGGAAGAATTTCTCCATATCAGGCGTATTTTTTCCCTTGGTCTTTTCATCTGATTTTACAGACAATACACGCACGCTCAGGTTATGGTCGTTGAATTTATCCGGAATGGGTATTTCAAGATAGGCATTCCGGATTTCCTTAGAGAACGCCTGGTCTTTCTGACTGATAAGCAAAGAGTATAACGAACTTCTGCGATACGGAGCCTGCATATCGTCGCGACTCTGGGCACTGAGCACAGGAATAAAAATAATTCCTGTGAGGATACTTAGAATTGCTTTTTTCATGTGTAGTCTCATTTTCAGTAATCCCATTCGTCTTCAGGGACGATGGCAGACATCGGCGAATTTCGAACATCAGTTGTAAGGGAAAGTATCAGGCGTCTGGCCTGCAATAACGTAAGGGCCCCGCCAGATTTCCGAAGTTCCCTGCAAAATTGCGGGAAAAACTTCCTCGCAACGGGCACAGGAACGACAATCTCGTCTTCCGAGTTGATTATCAGCCCCATCACCTCATCTTCCTCTCCCATTTTCTGCGACTTGTTGAAAATATTGTTCTCCAGAGTTAAACCCTGAGTACGTACCCATGAATATCCGTCATTGAAAGTGCCGGTAAGACTATAATTTCTCTTATACGGTCCAGCATTTCCAACCTTCAGATTATGCCAGATTTCCGGCTCTGTCTGAACAAAGACATTAGCGGGCCTGTCGGCTGTATCAGAGGCTATTGCGGCATATAATGGAGGAACCCATTCTCTCCCGTCCGTAAGGAGCAGCCCCCATTTGCCATTTCGGCATACGCTCGCTACACCATGGGCCGGCGGGCAGATATCATCCCACTCGAACGGAATCCGAACAGTCTCGTCCCTGGTGGTTACTCCCCAGAATCCGTCTTTCCGGAAACAGAACAGTTCTTCTTCATTGCCCCCGGGAACCGGGAAATGCACGTCGGAACAGGCTGTATTGTTAAATAGCGGCCGTCCGTTTTCATCGGTTACTTTGCACACTTCACCGCCATCGGCATTTTTCTCATATATAGCCCAATAACCGGAACCGTCGGTTTTTCCAGCTCCAAATTTTACATGTATGATATTGTCCCGCACAATCTTTCCTTCCTTATTGATTGCAACGTATCCGGAAGCTTGCCACTTATTGTCGGAAGATTTTTCCTGGCCGGAGATTACGAAAGCAATATCCCCGATAAAATCGCTGTGAGTGCTTTCCCTGCCGCCGCTTAGATCCGCAACCGGACAGGTAAAGCTCTTGCCTGTTGCCAGATTGTAATAACCATACGAAATTCCGTTCTTGGATGGTTGGTTATAAAAACGCATCATACCGCCAACAGGACGGCAAATCTTACGATAAACTCCATTCTTTACGATGATTTGCCCGGTTTTTCCATCAATTAGTCCAGGAGATATGAGCGGTCCTCTGCCAATTTTATCATATGCCAAAAACGCGCAGTCTGTTCGAAGAGTATCCAACAACCGGTATGTAATAATTTTTGATCCTGTTGAATATCCAGTCCAGTCGTTCGGTTTTGAAACAAATTCAGCCAGTCCGTTATATACGGCATCAATCAGAAGACCGTCCTCCTTTGAGACAATACCAACCCGGCCATTGTCTATTCTATACTTCTGGCCATCGGATTTAAGGGTGCCTTTGGCAATCCAGGCCATCCCTCTGGAGTTGAACGGAGAAATATGCATATACTCCGTAGTCAGGACCCATTCTCCCCGAGTATTAATCAAGCCGTAGTTATTTCCGAGTCTGACCTTGGCGACAGGACCATCGAACGCGGAAATTTCGTCATACTTTGGCTGGAGTACAACTTTGCCTGCAGCATCTATCAACCCCCAGGAGTCTTTCTTACACACCCGCGCAAATCCGGAATCGAAAGGCAATGCGGCGGTATATTCGCATTTTACCACAATCTTGCCTTCTGCATCTGCAAACCCGATTCTCCCCTTCTTATCCGATACCACCTGCAGATTCTGGGCAGCGGCACCAGCGCAAGCAAGTGAGAAAAATATAATTGCAAGCAGACGGGGTTTCATTTATCGTTTCGATTTTGAATTATTGCATTGCATATCCAGAGCATGGCGGCCTGACCGTGGGGATCACCGTTGATGCGGGCGCGGCCGAGGTACCAGTCCCTTGAATTTTTACGGCTCGTGCCGATGCATACGTCGGAAATGTTGGCATACGAGTCGAGACGGGCGCACAGGGCTCTCCAGGCCTTGCGCGCAGTGGCACCGTAGGTACTCTCTTCCAGCCAGCCGTGCCGGATTCCTTCGAAGAAAGCATAGGTGAACATCGCGGTGCAGGAGGTCTCGGGCCAGATATCCGGGTCATCAACCAACTGCCCCCAGAGTCCGTCGGCATGCTGATATTTGAGCAGGGAGCGCATCATCTTCCTGTAAGACTCCATAAGCGGAACGAAGCAGGGATGGTCCTGGGGCAGCACTGAAAGCAGCTGAGGAAGCGCCGCGGCCATCCAGCCGTCTCCCCTGCCCCAATAGAACGGAACGTCCGGGGCGTGATAAAACAGCCCGTCCTCGCGCTGAAGTTTCTGCATATAGAGCAGCATTTCGCGGGCGGCACGGTCTATATAAGAAAACTCGCCCGTAACCAGGAACGCCTGCTTCTGCAGCGAGCTGATCATATACATATCGTCTATCCAGAAACGGGTCTGGGGCGAGTAGCCCTGCTCCAGAAGCGCCATCTGCTCATCGAGGGGAAGATTTCCGGGCGCAGTGCCGTCCGAAGGGTCCGGATTGCCGGTAGGAACTTCCCACTGATGGTTGGCATAATGCATACCCATCCCGTAAGCGCGCCTGTCGCCGTTATGAAGGAAAATTTCCAGAGGCACTATGCCGAAAATGGAAAAATCCACGTGATCGTCGCGGTTAAGGACAGGCCGCAACTCGTTATAGAAAGGCTCAAATTTCTCTATCAGAGCCTGCTCCAGCTGCTTGTTACCGGTTTTGGCCGCAAATTGGAGGGCATTCGCCCACAGGCTGGAAACTGCATAATGCACAGAGTTCCCCTTCCCAACCTTATAAGGACCGTTAAAGCCCTTGGGAGCGTAGGCCATGGGGTCTGCAGTAAGAAACTGCCGGATTATCCTCTCCCCAATCAGATTGGGAGAATAGTTTGCCGAGGGGTCCTCAACGCGCTTGAGCGTAGTAACCAGAGTGGTCTCCGATTTCTTCGGCAGTTTTACAGTAAATCCGCAAATCCAGGTGTCCGGGGCAGGTTCCTCGAAAGGGAAATCACTGAAATCCGAAGGATCCGTGGGCCAGATTTTATATAAAACCTGAGCTCCGGAGGTAGAAAGTTTCATGGTAACTCCGTTCCTGCGGAGCAGTATGCCGTCTTCCACTATTTCAGGCTCGCCCTCGGAAACCAGGTTAAACCGCACATTATGGGAACGGGAACCGGTTTTGATGCGGTCTGTCACTTCCAGGAAGGAATCGTTCCGGATTACCGTCGTGCGGACGACGGAGACAGGGCCGCTGTACAGTGGTGTAAGGTCGAAGCTCGCTCCTTTGCACTCCGGAGTGTCAAATTCCGCAATCTTGTTTACAAAACCGTCTACCAGATGGTCTTCTTCGTCGAAAATCAGGGTACTGTGCCAATGGCAGTTCACCCGCGACACCCTCCAGCGGAAGGAATCCTGAGTGAAAGACCAGTAATTGCCGCCGGCCAGTTTCAGGGGCTTTTCCACCTGGTCGTAGGGATAAAAATAGACATCCTTGGACCAGCGCACCCCGTATGCATCGAAAACAAACTCGCCGGCATCCATGTGAGCATGGCTCTGCGCGGCCTTTCCACCCTTTGCGGCAAGATAGAGGTCGCTGTCGCCCCAGCCGGTACGGGCCAGCACGAGCGGATTCACCCCATCCGCCGCGAACACTCTCTTCGGAGACGGTTTGATGTCTTCAGGATTGATTCTGGCGGCAAATTTCAGAGGGATGAAAATGAGAGCGCGCTGCTGGGAGGCCGTATAATCTTCGGATTTGAGGTAATTCACCTCGTTGTAGAGGATGGAAGGATCGCCGAGCAGGGATGCAAAATACCAGAGGGCATAATGCGGGCTGTTCTCCGGACGACAGTCGCAGAAATTGAACTGCTGTCCGCTGCTGCCTACCGCAAAAATCTCGAAATACGGAGTCTTGCGGAAACCGGGAACCTCATCAAGGCCGAAGGTATTGCCATAGCGCTCGGAGAGCAAAGTGTTGAGCCAGACCTGGTACGAGGTGCCGTAATTCCAGTATCCGGGGCCCTCCGGGTAAGCCCCGTCCGGGTTGTAGATGAATTCCACTACGGGCCTGTTCGATTCCACTGCTCTGGAAATAAGGCTCCGAACCAGTTGCGGATACACTTCTTCCACCGCCAGTGCGGCACAGACCAATCCGGCCAGATTTACCTGATTGCGGTTGTTTTTCTGAATCCAGATATCCTCATGCTTATAGGCAGGAGTGGCCGGATCTGCCGGAGTCTTTTCAATGGTATCGAAGGCATAGCGCTTAAGCCGGTCTTCGATAGTAGCGCGAAGCTCAGAATCCAAGGCCCCATACAACCAGTCGTATCCGAGACCAACACCGGAAGCCATTTCACAGACATCCAGATAATGGCCCGGATTCCAGTCGCTGAAGCTGCACACCGTGCGGAGGGTTTCAACCGCCTTGTCAAGATAACGCTTATCTCCGGTGTAGCGATAAGCATAGGCGCAGTAACTGATACGCTGCGCCGCATTTCTACTTACTCCCAGAATCCTCTTGCCGGACGCATCCTTCTTGTAAACGAGAGGCTTGGCAGACAGAAGTTCATCTGTCTTTTCCATTATGCCTGCATGCAGGAGACTCAGCGGTTCGTTCCGTCCGGATTCAATCTGACTGCGAACCGATGCCAGTTCCTCATCCGTGAGTATAAGCCGCGGGTGAGAGCCCTGAGCCCAACCATGGATGCACCACAGCAGGAGGATTGCAAAAGCAAGTAACTTACGCATTCGCCTTGATGTACTCGTCGATAGCCTTGGCGGCGGTACGGCCGGCACCCATGGCGAGGATGACGGTGGCGGCGCCG
>JAGAAU010000209.1 GCA_017615135.1 Bacteroidales bacterium
GCTCTCAACCTTGCCCACTATATCCGCACCCACATCGGCAGCCTTGGTGTAGATACCGCCGCCTACCCTTGCAAAGAGGGCCTGGGTACTGGCACCCATGCCGAAGGTAAGCATAGTAGTGGTGATTACCACCAGTTTCTGAGCAGCTGTAGCCTCTGCGACGAATGCATTGAGCAGGATGAACCAGAGCGCGATGTCCAGCAGTCCGAGCCCCACCACGGTAAGACCCATGACGGCGCCGGAACGGAAGGCTATCTTAAGCCCGGAATTCAGGCTGCGCCTTGCCGCGTTGGCCGTACGGGCAGATGCGAAGGTTGCAGTCTTCATGCCGATGAAACCCGCGAGTCCGCTGAAGAAACCACCGGTGAGGAAGGCGAACGGAACCCAGGGATTCTGCACCTTGAACCAATATGCCAGCACTGCGAAGAATACTGCCAGGATGGCAAATACGATAATTACAACTTTATACTGCTGTTTCAGATATGCCATGGCGCCTTCGCGCACATACTGGGCAATCTGCTTCATTGTGGGGGTGCCCTCGTCTTCTTTCTTCATCTGCCTGTAGAAGATGAATGCGAAAAGCAGGGCTACCAGAGATGCGGCCGGAACCGCGTAAAACAAAGTGTTCATATTGTGTGATTAATTATGCTTCAGAAATTGAATGCAAGGCCTACACCGTTGGGAGTGCAACCCAGGGAAATTGAAGAGGCCAGACCGCGTTCTTCGTTATATTCCTTCGCGATGTTTTTCAGGCGGTTGTTGCCTATTATCAGATTGGGGATACCTGCCACTACCATGGCGAACCCAAGTGTAGCTATACCGGCTCCGGCAACGCCGAGCACTATTCCACTGCCTATGCGCTCGCCATAAACCGGCGAGAAAGACCTGGGATCCTGGTTCGGGTCGTACTGTCCGTCGGGGCCAACAGGGCCGTCATACCGGTATGCGCCGGTAAGATTGTAGAACACCCCCTCGGAGAAAGTGCAGGCTCCGGCTATGGAAAGGATGTCTCCCAAAACCACCAGCGGGGCACCTACGCTGATAAAGGTGATTCCCAGGCGCCTCTGACGGTTCACGGAATTGTAATGGTCCAGACCTTCTTCTCCGAAGATTGCTGAAATCTCATCGTCCGAGAGTGAACGGCCGGCAAGAACCAGGTCGCCCTTTCTGGTTTCCATCATTGATATGACCTTTCCGGCAGCAGGCTCCACCGGCGACTGAGCAGGCTCGGCCACATTGAAAATCTCGGTTTTTCCGTTCTGGAAAAGTATGCGGGCCACATCTTTCCGGGGTACCTTGTATAAAGGACCGTCCGGATTGTCGAAGTTGTGATATGAAACGTGGGTGTCGCTGATTTCCACAACGAGCACCTTCACCATTTCGTTATCTGTCATCAGGAGAATATCCTGTGCCCGAAGGGCGAATGTCCCAAGAGCGAACAGTAAAAACAGACAAAAAATCTTTTTCATTGCCATTGATTGTATCGTGCAAAGATAGCTCAAAATGGCGACAATGAATAAAAATTGGAAAAAATTTGTGAGTTTCAGATTTTCATCTTACCTTTGCAGTCCCCAACAAGCGGAAATAGCTCAGTTGGTAGAGCACGACCTTGCCAAGGTCGGGGTCGCGAGTTCGAGTCTCGTTTTCCGCTCTTCAACGCCTTACAGAGATGTAGGGCGTTTTTCGTTTCTGAAGAACCGATCCAGGCCAAGGGCAATGGCGCCGTCTCCGGTAACGTTGCACGCCGGGCCGTAGCCGTCAAGAGCAAGATAGATGGCCATCAGGAGCGCCACCATTTCAGGGGTAAAGCCCAGCATGGTCTCAAGGAAACCGACTGAAGCCATAAGCACTCCGCTCATCACTCCGGGCGAAGCCACCGTTGCCACCGCCAGCATCAGGACAAACTTCAGGAATATCGGGAAACTTATGGGCGTACCCATCATAAAGGCCACTGCAACTGCCGTTGTGGCCAGTTTTATAACCGATCCGCACATATGTACGTTGGAGCACAGCGGCACCACAAAGTTGGTCACTTCCTCGGACACGCCGTTCTTGAGGGTACATTTCTGTGTAACCGGTATTACAGCCGACGAGGAGCAGATGGAAAATCCCGTAAGATATGCCGGGAGCATATTGTAAAGACACTTAAAGGGATTTTTTCCTGCAATGGCACCCGCAACTGTGTACTGTATTACCAGATACAGGATAGAAAGCACAACGCCTGTAGCGATTACCTTGGCTCCCGTACCAACCACAACGGCAAGTTTGCCGGCTGCGCTCATTTCACACATCATAGTGAAGATATAGAAGGGCATAAGCGGAATTATAGCCTTCTCAATAGTCATCTTCACCACCTCGCCAAATTCATCAAACCAGCGGCGAAGCGTATCTCCCTTTACATAGATACAGCAAACACCTATCATAAACGACAGGCACAGCGCCGTAAGGATGTCACAAAGCGGCTTGATTTTCAAATCAATATAAGGTTCAAAGGATTTGGCCTGCACGGCATCGGCCGAAAGATCCCCAACCTGAAGTATATTGGGCAGAAAGACCGTTGCACTGCCGTAGGCGAAAAGCCCGGCGCATACGGTTGACACATAAGCTACACCAACCACAATCAGAAGCATCTTCCCGGCTCCTTTGCCAAGCCCGTAAATGGCCGGAGTAACCAAGCCAAGCACCAGAAGCGGCACAATGAACTTAAGAATCTGGGCAAACAATATACTGAACGTCTTGAGCAGACGCATAAGTCCTTCCGGAACAATGAGTCCAAATGCAGCACCCAGGGCAATAGCAATGAGTACCTTTACGAAAAGGGACAGTTTTATCTTTTTCATAGACCGTATTTATTCAGAATTTCCAGAATGGGTTCTTTTACGGACTGCATCCAAAGGGTATATCCGTACGAGTCTGGATGGGAGCCATCAGAAGTTGCCTCATGGGATTCAGACGTAGCGTTTGTAGCGGTGATCCAATAAACATCCGGATATTTTTCTACCATCTTCCGCATCATCTTATCGGCCATAGTGCGCTTGTCGTGCTCTCGCCCGTCATATGAATCGCTGAAATTACGCTTTTCCCGGCGGATAGTCTGCAAAAAAATGAGCGGCACTCCCGGGCGCTCTTTTACAAGGCGCTGGATGAATGGCTCAAGTTTTTCCTGAACCTCATTTGGACTGGGGTTGGAAAAGGCATCAAACACAAAGGCATCCACCGGCGGAGCCTGAAGCAGCGCATCGGCAAAATACTGTTGCAACTTGCAGTTTCCGCTGAAACCAAGGTTGATAAAGTTAAGGCCGGTTGCACGGGAGAGTTGGGCCTCCCAGGTCATTGCACAACGGCCTGCGCCGGAACCGTGGGTATATGAAGAACCCCACACGGCTATCCTGCCCTTGAATGGCCTGGGGGCCGCCTCTATCCAGCTGCCTTCTTTGGTGACTATATCCAGAGACTCAATCTCCGAATAGATTGGAAGATACAACAGGCAATGTTTTTCACCGTTCCCGGAGTCTGGGATCAACTCTACTTCATGTGCCTCATCCGGAGTATTCTTCTTGGGATATCCGTTCCCGGCCCAGAGCCACCGGCCGTCCTTTTGCATGTAAAGGTCGAAACCGCGTGCGGCGATAGGACCCTGATTTCCACCGTCTGCAGCCTTCTTACGCCACACAACCCTTACACCGATACTCTTGGAATTGGTATTGAACGCCACCGCCAGGCCCGCACATTGCCTGGCCTGCCCCTTTTCTCCTTCCGTCATCCCATCCCGGGCATCCAGCCTGTCCCATGGATGCATGGTTTCACAGTACTTTCCTACAATGGTCAGGCTCAAGGCATCTGTATAGTCTTGAGCGTGTAATTGGGGAATCCCTAAAAATGCGGGTATTACCAATACCCAGAACTTCATTATTTTCCCCATCGTTGCACACGTTTATCGTTAATGATTCCGCTCCAGTTGAGGCCGAAGGCAAAGTCGTAAAGGTTGCCCTCCGAGTCCTTGTAGCACTCCATATCCCGTGGAACATCCTCACACTGAGCTTCAACCGTCTCCATATTGGCAGGCAGTTGACATGGTAGAAGACCATAAGGTTCTGCTTTACCATTGATGATATCCAACAAGGCATTGTTGGATACGCCGCAGAAAAAGAGCAGGGCATCGGCCCAGGGCTCGATTTCTGCAGGAACCCACGGACGTTCGGTAGCCACGAGCACCACCACGGGTTTTGAACCCATGGCGGCTTTGGTCTGCTGAACCGAAAGGGCGTCGGTGTAGTTTGAGCTGATCTCGGTGAAACCCCGATAACTACGATTGGCAGACGACTCGTGCGGATCTCCCCCGGCAATGCTCTCTTCCCTGGCAGTGGTGGCAGTATAAGGGCCCCACTGTAGGCTGATGGGCTGATAATGACCTTCGGGGTATTCAGGGCTCGGGTCGATGAAGCCCCAGTTACCCACCGGGCTCTTGATCAGGACGATGGCGAAATCGGCTTCCTGTGGCGTATCCACCACCTCGAAATAGCGCCCCAGGAGTTCCTTTGAAATAGGGTATTCGTCATATTCCGGCGTAGCCTTGCGCCAGTGGGTAATACCCTCAGGAACATGACGGATGGGCTCGTAAACCTTCAGGCGTTCCTTCACTGGCAGGACGCCGGTGTTTTTAAGCATCACGATACTCTTGAGCTGAGCATCATAGCCGGCGGCAACAAATTCCTTACAACCTACGGTAGCTGCTGCGGCAGAAGGACTGACATAGGGATTTTCGAACACCCCCACGTTAAAAATATTCACCAGGATGCGGCGGGCGCTGAGTTCAAAACGTTCACGGGCGCTCTCTTCTCCATATTTTTCAACCCATAGGGCATAGGCGGCCATGCTCAATTCATTATCTTTAGCGCCTCCAAGCTGGTCTACTCCCGCCTCAAAACACAGGAGACGACGTTCCGCCTCGGAAAGCTCTTCTACTCCCCAGGGCTTGCCCTTATGCTTCCAAGGGAGTTCATAATTATTCACTATACCCCAGTCGGTGCACACAACACCTTCGTAATCACAGCCTTTACGCAGCAAATCCTGGAGAATATACCTGGAAAAGCCGTTGGCCACATTCTTCCCGGAAGGGTCCTGTCCCCAGGAGATAGTATAATATGGCATCACTGCCGATGCCCTTTTCGTTTTTCCGGGAAGACAGAAGGCACCCTCTGTAAACGGAATCATATTCTGGGCGAAGTTATCGCCTGGATAGACGGCATATTTGCCGATGCCGAAGTGAGCGTCACGTCCACCCTCGCCGGTGCCGCCGCCAGGCCAGTGCTTGACCATGCAGTTAACAGACTGAAGGCCCCAGCCGTTTTTACTGCCGGGAGTGGTCTGGAAAGCGTCGCAATAGACCTGCGCAATATCCCGACACAAATAAGGGTCTTCGCTGAATGTGCCGTAGAAGCGCCGCCAGCGGGGATCTCCAGCCATATCGGCCTGAGGCGAGAGGGCCGTGGTAATGCCTAATGCCCGGTATTCGGCCGAGGCAATTTCCCCGTGAGAGCGTATCACATCCATGTCAAAAGTGGCTGCAAGACCCATTTCCCGGGGCCA
>JAGAAU010000210.1 GCA_017615135.1 Bacteroidales bacterium
AAGCTGGCAAGATGCCTTCCCTGCCTTGTTGAGTTTAAGTGTATCCAGAGGCTTGTATGTATTCAGGTCCAGCAGCCTCACAGTCACCTGACCGGCCGGCACTGTGCCTCCGAAATCTACGTCCAGCCGCGCCCCCTTGCCGCATGAACTCATGGCAAGGACCGCAAGCAGGGCCATTAAACCGGAAATGCTAAAGCTTTTCATATTCGGCCAGGATTGCCGCAGCGGTTTCCGCCTGCTGTTCGGGAGTAAAAACGGGATGCTCCTTGCGGAAATCGAGGTCTGCCTCGGTCTGCAGGGGTACCAGGTGGATGTGGGTATGAGGAACTTCCATCCCAAGGACAGCCACGCCCACCCTCTTGCAGGGCACAGCAGCCTTGAGGGCGACAGCCACTTTGCGGGCGAACTGCCACAGACCTTCGTAAACTGCCGGATCGAGGTTGAAGATATAGTCGTCCTCAACCTTTTTGGGTATTACGAGCGTATGCCCCTTGGCAAGGGGATTGATGTCGAGGAAAGCGTAGTAGTCCTCATTTTCCGCAACCTTGTACGAGGGAATCTCGCCGGCGGCTATTCTGGTGAAAATGGTTGCCATCAGAAGGAAATGTCGAGAATTTTAAACTTGATTATTCCGGAAGGTACCTGAGCCTCCACCACCTCGCCTTTTGCATGGCCGAGGAGAGCCTTGGCAATTGGAGTGGTGGCAGCCAGCTTTCCCTTGGAGAAATCTGCCTCGCGCTCGCCCACTATGGTGAATTCCATGACCTGACGGGCATTCAGATTTTCCACCTTCACTTTATTGAGCATCTGCACCTTGTCCGTGCTCAGCATGGAACCGTCTACAACCTTTGCGTTAACTATGGTGTCCTGAAGCTTGGCTATCTTGAGCTCCAGCAAACCCTGCGCTTCACGGGCCGACTCATACTCGGCATTCTCCGACAAATCTCCCTTTTCCCTGGCCTCGGCTATCGCAGCCGCGATTGCGGGACGGCGGGCTATCGCCTCTGCAAGCTCTTTCTTCAGGCTGTCAAGCCCTTTCTGGCTTAAATAATGTATTTCTGACATAACGTTCTTAAAAAAGTCAACTAAAAAGGAGTCCCGCCTAACGGCAGAACCCTCTCACATTTGCAAATATAGGAAATTTAGTTTTAAGCGTCAAATTTTGGACGCAAAATTTCCGAATAGATTATCAGTTTCTTTTTGTCGATTTTACGGGAGTGTCCGGTGTCGGCAGTGTCCTTAACAATGTGGTGCGGCAGCGCTGACTGACCCTCTTCGGGCAGGGTTTCCAGTTCCAGTGAGTACTTTTTCTCTTCCATGATACAAAAATACTAAATTTCCCCCAGAAGCAAACGGCAGGCTTTTTTGTCTTCATCCAACTGAGCCGCCAGTTCCTGAAGGGAAGAGAAGTGGATTTCTTCACGCATGCGCCGCAGGAAACATACCTGCAGGTCCATTCCGTAGATATCTTCGTCGAAATCGAAGATATTGGTCTCTATGGTAAGGCCGCCACCCTTACCTACTGTAGGACGCACGCCGATATTGGTCATTCCGTAGAAAGTCCGCCCTCCCAAAGCAACCCTTACCAGATAAACACCGTTTGCGGGCACCTGCAGCCGGGGTTCGGACAGTTGCATATTGGCGGTCGGGAAACCTATCGTGCGCCCTATCCTGTTGCCGCTGACAACAACTCCGCCGAGGCTGTAATCCCAGCCCAGCATTCCGGACGCCTCATCTACCCTGCCGTCGGAAAGGGCGGCGCGGATTCTGGTTGAACTCACCGGAAACTCACCGGAATCCAGGCAGGGAGGAACCACGAGCACATCCATTCCCAGCGACCGGGCAATGGCGGCACTCTGCTCCGGAGGGAGCATGTCCGAACCAATGCTATTGTCGTAGCCAAGAACTATGGTATCCGCCCCGAAGCCGTCCCTGACAACGCTGCTGAGGTAAGAACGGGTATCCAGCGCCGCAAACTCCCTGGTAAACTCCAGAACCTCCACCCGGTCTACACCGAGACTTTTCAGCATCGCAACTTTCTCTGCCTGAGAAGTAAGCAGACGGAGTGATGCCGCATCTTTCTGGAGCAGCACCCTGGGATGAGGCCAGAAGGTCAAGACCAGACTCTCGTCCCCGCGGCCGTGAGCCGTCTGGACGAGAGTCCGTATAACCTGACGGTGCCCGCGATGGACACCATCGAAAAAGCCTGTAGCAACGGCTATAGCCATTTCACCAGAGGGAAGTCCTGCCTGTGGGGAAGGAGGGAATTCTTGGGGTAAATCCTCGTACCAACCTGATACAGACCGGTACGCTCAGGCACCATCTGCACCGAATACACAGCAGTACCGTTCTCGAAGGAATCCAGGTTGAACTGGCGCTGCTCGTTGATATGGAGGCTTCCGGAGTTGTCGGAAGACACGAAGAGAATCTCTACTCCGATATCCTCGGGGCTGAGACCGCCAAGGTCCAGGACCACCTTGCAGGACATCTGGTCTGCCTCGGAAAGCACATAGGAGGCTTCCGGCTGAGTGTAGGAAACCACCCTGATACCCTTCCAGGCGGCAGATACCTGCCTCTTCCAGGCGGCTATTTCGCGAGCCATCTCACCGTTGTTTTCGTGCAGTTTCGCGCTGCGTTCCGCCTGCGGAATGTAATAACGGTCGCAGTAGTCGCTGAGCATGCGGTTGGTAGTGAACTCGCTGGCCACCTTTGCTATGGTGTTCTTGATATAGGATATCCACTGGGAAGACAGTCCGGTAGCCTTGTCCCTGTTGTAGTATGCAGGGGCTATCTCATTCTCTATCAAAGTGTAAATGGTTGCAGAGTCCAGCTCGGACTGGTAGTTGTCGTCGTCGTAGGTCTTTTCCTGAGGGAGAGCCCAGCCGCAGCCTTCCTTGTAACCCTCAACCCACCATCCGTCCAGAACGGACAGATGCATGACACCGTTCATTGAAGCCTTTTCCCCGGAAGTACCGGAAGCCTCGAGCGGCCTTGTAGGGTTGTTCAGCCACACGTCCACACCCTGAACCATGCGCTTTGCGACGGTTATGTCGTAACCTGGCAAAAAGACTATCTTGCCAAGGAAACGGGGTTGCTTGGAAATCTCCACAATCTGGCGGATGAGGTCCTGTCCCATTCCGTCCGCGGGGTGAGCCTTGCCGGCAAAGATGAACTGCACTGGACGCTCGGGGTTATTCACAAGAGCATCCAGCCTGTCCAGGTCGCGGAAAAGCAGTGTCGCCCTCTTGTAAGTGGCAAAACGGCGGGCAAAACCTATGGTGAGCACATCCGGCTTAAGGGTGTCGGAAATAGTAACCACCTGTCCGGGAGAATAATGACCGCTCAGAGCGGGATCGGAAAGACGCTCCCTGATGGTTTTCATGAGGTCTTTCTTCATCTCTTTTCGCACCGCCCATATGGCCTCATCCGACACTTCGTAAATACCTTCGAAACAGCGTTTATCGTAATGATGGCTGGCAAACTCAGGGCCGAACACGGTGGCGTGCAGGGCCTTCCAGTCATTGGAAGCCCAGGTATTGTAATGTACGCCGTTGGTAACGTAACCTACGTGCAGCTCTTCGGGCAGATATCCGGGATACATTCCCGCAAAAATCTCCTGGCTCACCTTTCCGTGCAGCATCGACACTCCGTTCACGTTCTGGGAGATGTTGGCCGCCAGAAAACTCATTGAGAACTTTTCCTCACGGTTATAAGGGTCGAGCTTGCCGAGGGACATCATGGTGTCCCAGTCGGTGCCTATCAGCGAAGGGAAGCGGTCGAAATACTTATGGAGCATTCCCTCATCGAAGGCGTCGTGGCCGGCCGGCACGGGGGTATGGGTGGTAAAGAGCCCGGATGCGCGCACGAGTTCGAGGGCTTCGTCGAACTTATAGTTGCCGTCCTGTATATACTCGCGCAAACGCTCCAGTCCGGTGAAAGCCGCATGGCCCTCATTGCAATGGTAAACATCCACGGGGCCGATTCCAAGTGCCCTGAGAGTCCGGATTCCACCTATTCCGAGCAGTATCTCCTGCTTCAGACGGTTCTCCCAGTCGCCTCCGTAGAGATGATGGGTAATCTGACGGTCTTCAGGGCTGTTTGCCTCGAAGTCGGTATCCAGCAGATAGAGGTCGGTGCGGCCCACGGCCACCTTCCAAACCCTTGCGTGCAGGATACGCCAGGGGAAACTGAGGTCTATCGTAAGCCAGTTGCCATTGGCGTCCAGAACCGGCTCGGCAGGGGTTTTAAGGAAGTCCTGGGCATCGTACTGAGACACCTGGTTTCCCTGAGGAGTAATCTTCTGGGTAAAGTATCCGTAGCGGTAGAAAAGGCCCACGGCCACCATATCCACATTCATGTCGCTGGACTCCTTCAGGTAGTCTCCCGCCAGAATTCCAAGACCGCCGGAATATATCTTCAGGGAAGAATCCAGGCCGTACTCCATGCAGAAATACGCCACTTTCGGGCCCTTGCGCTCTTCCTTCAGGCGCATATAGGCGGTGAAGCGCTCCATCACCTTGCGGAGCTTCGAAAGGAACTCCTCGTCTCCGGCAAGCTGCTTATAGCGTTTAAGGCTCACCTTGTCGAGGATAACCATAGGGTTGTGTCCGGAACTGTGCCACAGATCGTAGTCTACCGTCTTGAAAAGCGCTTTCGCATCGTCATTCCAGCACCACCATAAATTCTTACAAAGCATTTCAAGCCCCGAAAGCTCCTCGGGGAGGTGACGTGTCACCATGACACTTTTCCAGGACGGAGTGTCTATCTCGTTTTTGTTGTTCAGCATTTTTTCACTAACTAATCTACAAATCCATTATGCCAAAGCGTCGTTTACTCTTATCATAAAGTCGCTCAGCACGTTCATATAATTGATAAAGGCCTCGTAAGGCGTATCATACGGGTTGAATTGTTTGTGCACTTCCCCGTCGGAGAAGAATTTTGTGCACATATAATAAAGGTGGTCGCTCTCCTGCAGGTGACCGAAGTCGTTCCACAGGGTTGCGTCGTTTATAATCGACAGCTTCTCAGTGATGCTGTAGAGCTTGTTGAAGGCATCCTGCTGAAGTTCGTTTCCGAGCCATGCACTGGTATCGCGCTCCTCGTCGGCCCAGGAGATGGGCTCGGGTACGGAAAGGGCGGAAACCGCCTTGTGCTTTGCCGCAACTCCGGAAGGAGTCTGGAAATCCAGGTCGTTGTCCTTCAGGATGAAATCGGGAAGGGCTTTCATGAAATCCATGATTCCGCTCTCGGCGCTGCGATGTTCGCCGAAGGTCTCATAGTCCATGAAAAGGTTCACCACGTCGCCTTCCGCGGCATGCAGCCAGTCGTGGAACTTTTCGGCGGTGAGGGGCCAGCCGCTCCAGCCACGGTCCTCGAAACGGAACGCGATGTCGTCGCTCAGGGCATAATTACGCAACAGCAGTTTCAGCTTCGGCTGCAAATCGTTGGTATACACATAGTTTGGGCTTCTCCAGCCCATAATGTGCCTTGCTCCTTCAGTGAGCATGGTC
>JAGAAU010000211.1 GCA_017615135.1 Bacteroidales bacterium
CCATCTATAGTAATCTCTGGAATTAACTGCTATACTTTCCCTGCCGTCGCTTCGCGACCCCTCCCACTTCGTGGGCCCCTCCCTCTCATGTTACCGAGGGTGGCACAGGCGATGAAGGCATGGCAGTTAATTCTTTTCATTCATAAAAGAAATAAGACTGTCCAACTCTGCGGCGGCAAAACTCCGCTGTTCGCCGGTTTCAAGGTTTTTAACGCTGAGGGTGCCGGAAGCAGCTTCATCGCTGCCGTTGATAGAGATGAACGGAATCCCCTGCCGCTCGGCATACTCAAACTGCTTGCGCAGCTTCGCGCTGTCCGGATACACTTCCACGGCAACACCTTTTTGGCGCAGAGCGGCGGCGAAAGGCAGCACATACGCCGCTTCGGCCGCTCCCATATTGGCGAAAAGCAGCCGCGCGGAAGTGCCCAGCCCTGCCGGGAACTTCTCCAGGCCCTTCAGCACATCGTAAATACGGTCCGCACCGAAGGAAACGCCCACGCCGGACATACCCGGAAGCCCGAAAATGCCTGTCAGGTTGTCATAACGGCCGCCTCCGCAGATGCTGCCGATGGCCCAGTCCAGCGCCTTAACCTCGAAAATCGCCCCTGTATAATAGTTGAGTCCGCGAGCAAGCGATAAATCGAGCACCGCCGGGGTACCGATACCCGCCGCACGGATCAGTCCGAAGAGTTCCTCCAGCTCGTCCAGACCCTTCAAGCCCGTTTCGGAGCCAGCAAAGAGCGCCCGCATCGCACCGATTTTTTCCTCCGCGCTGCCCGAAAGCTGCAGCACCTTTTCCAGGACAGCGAACGCTTCGCCGCCGATGCCCTTCTCGCCCAATTCGGCTTTCACGGCATCCAGGCCGATCTTTTCCAATTTGTCGATGGCAACGGTAAGGTCCGTCACCTGCTCCGGACAGCCGCAGACTTCTGCCAGGCCGGTCAGCACTTTACGGTTATTGAGCCGGATTTCTACACGGATGCCCAGTTTCGAGAACACCGCATCGATAATCTGCGCCAGTTCCAGCTCGCAAAGCTGCGAATTGCTGCCGATCACATCGACATCGCACTGATAAAACTCGCGGTAGCGGCCCTTCTGCGGACGGTCCGCGCGCCAGACCGGCTGCATCTGGAAGCGCTTGAACGGGAAGCTCAATTCCCCGAAATGCTGCACGACGTAGCGTGCGAAAGGTACCGTCAGATCATATCGCAGGCCCTTGGAGCAGACCTGCGGGGTGAGCGGGCGGGACATATCGGCAGCGGCAAAGGGATCGCCTGAATCCAGGATGCGGTAGAGGAGCTTGTCCCCCTCGTCCCCATACTTCCCGAGCAGGGTGGAGAGGTTCTCCATCGCCGGTGTCTCGATGGCGGAATAGCCGTAAAGCGAGAATACGGAGCGGATAGTGCTGAATATGTAATTCCTTTCGGCGGTCTCGCGGCGCGAAAAATCCCGCGTGCCCTTGGGTATACTTGGCTTTTGAACGTTCATATTCTGCAAATATAGCACTTATTTGCTAAAACAACGTAGTGGAGAGGTAGCGCTCTCCGGTATCGGGCAGCAATGCGACGATGAGTTTCCCGGCATTTTCTTCTTTCTTTGCCAAAGCGTAAGCAGCGCTGAAAGCAGCTCCCGAGGAGATGCCGACAAGCAGCCCCAGACGGGCAGCCAGCAGACGGGCGCCGGCAAAGGCATCGTCATCGGTAACGGTAAGTACCTGATCTACATATTCTTTCAAGAAAGTCTGCGGCACAAAGCCGGCGCCTATACCCTGAATCTTATGCTTGCCTGGCACTCCGGTGGTAATCACCGCAGACGAAGCAGGCTCCACGCCTACAACCTGAACCTCGGGCTTATGTGCTTTCAGGGCCCGACCACTGCCGCTGACGGTTCCGCCGGTGCCTATTCCGGCAACAAAGATATCCACCGCACCGTCCGTTGCAGCCCACACTTCCTCTCCGGTGGTACGGGTGTGCATATCCGGATTGGCAGGGTTCACGAACTGCCCCAGAATCACGGCACCGGGGGTTTCGTCCCAGATCTGCTCCGCCCTGGCGATGGCGCCCTTCATACCTTCAGCTCCTGGGGTAAGTTCAATAGTCGCTCCAAAGGCCTTAAGCAGATTCCTGCGCTCTACGCTCATGGTATCGGGCATGGTGAGGATGGCTTTGTAACCCTTTGAACGGGCCACCCAGGCCAGTCCTATGCCGGTATTGCCGCTGGTGGGTTCAACGATGGTGGCGCCGCTCTTCAGCACCCCGCGCTGTTCCGCATCCTCAATCATCGCGAGGGCTATACGGTCCTTGACGCTGCCGCCGGGGTTAAACAGTTCGAGTTTGAGCGCAATGCGCGCCTTCTGGCCTTCCAAACCCCTGATCTCCAGAAGAGGGGTGTTGCCTATAAGATCTGTAAGTTTATCGTATATCATAATTACCGCCTTAATATTGCCTTAAAGGTATAAAATAATTTGAAAAGCGGAAAAATAACGGTATTTTTGAAAGTTGAAAATCATCGATAAAACTATGAGCAATTTCACCAAAACAGTTCTGGCCGTCATCGTCGGCATGCTTATTATCAGCATTTTACCCTGGATTTTCTGGCTGATATTCATTGGAATCATCGCTGCCGGAACCTCATCCACCGGGAATGTAAACTCCCCCGGTATCCTGAAGCTCGACCTCTCCACCACCTCCATCACAGAGCAGGTAAAGGAAGATTTCACTTACAGCACCGGCGCCGGAGCACAGTACAGCAAGACCATAGGCCTCTGGGACGCAGTGAACGCCATCAACGTTGCCGCGGAAGATCCCAACATCAAGCACATCTATCTGAAGACAGACGGCAATGTGAACAGCATGGCCACCTGTGAAGAGATACGCACAGCCCTCGATAATTTCCGCAAGAGCGGTAAGGGAGTCATCGCCTACATAGAGTCTCCCGGCACTTTGGGATACTATGTAGCATCCGTTTCGGACAAAATCTACATGGGCCGCTATCACGGAGGAAACATCAACTTCAACGGCGTTGGCGGCAGGATGATATTCCTGAAGGACCTTCTGGACAAATTCGGAGTGAACATGCAGCTCATCCGCCACGGCAAATATAAATCTGCAGGAGAGATGTTCATCCGCAACAGTTCCAGCCCGGAAAACCGCGAGCAGAACGAGAGGATGGTGGTTTCCATGTGGGAGACCATGCGCAAGACCATTTCCGAGGCGCGCAACATTCCCGAGGAGAGGCTCGATGCCGCTATCGACAACCTGGAGCTCTGCCTGCCGGAAGACTTTCTGAACGCCGGTCTGGTAGACGAACTTGTGGGCAGGCCCGAACTGGAGAACCATATCGCGGTACTGGACGTCAAGGACGATATCAAAGATGTCAACCTCATCAATTTTGCCGCCTACGCGGAAGCCAAAGCTGAACTTAACCTGCGCTCCAAGAA
>JAGAAU010000212.1 GCA_017615135.1 Bacteroidales bacterium
CGCACCGGCATTCTGGGCCTTGAGGACCCTCAATCCCACAAAAGCGCAAAGATGCTGCAGGTTTCCGTTTTCCGAAAGCGAGGCAAGCTGAGCCGACATTGGAGCCATATCGGCCCCGACTCCGCCATTGCAGAAAGTCTGCTGCTGGGGAAGAATAATGGTTGAAGGGCCAACGTAACGGGAACTGGGATACAGCACATTGTAAGGAGCAGTAAAATCGCCCTGGAAGCGGAAAGTAGCCAGGTTACTGCCGTCGGGAATTTCGCTGAGGGCATCGGAAACTACGCCGTTCAGGCGAAGTTTATCTCCGTTACTCCAATAGGTAGGACGCTTATTGTTCTCAGACGGGCCGAAGTAAGTCTTCGAATCCGAAGGAAGGCCAACCGTCAGAAACAGTTCCCCTTCCCCGGGTTCATCTATCGGCATAAGATCGCACGCTGCAAAAAGCGGCAGCAGTGCCATCACAGAAAAAATATTACGAAATTTCATCTCAGTCTATCCATTACAGGTCCAACACATCTGCCGCATTGCCGCCGCCGTTGGTAAAGTTCGTATCGGAACAAATGCCATAATTGCCCACATAATGACAGTTACTTATAACCGTACCCGCCACTGAACTGCCGGCAACGTCGCCATACACGGCCGTAGCAATAACATCACTTCCGGGAGTAACCGTCGCAAGATATGAATAGCAATGATCTATCACGGAAGCAGTATCAAACTTGCCCACTATACCACCGGCTTCCTTCAACTGGGAAATAACCATGGAAGTACCGCGATATTTGCTGTCCTGAACCGTCGTGTTGACAGCCCATCCCACAATGCCACCTACGAAGTATGCAGCGTTCTCGAAGTCTTTGTTAGCCTCGCAGTTCACTATGGATGCATACTGGGCCAGTCCGGCAATTCCACCGCTGCAGCCACGCCTGGGGCAGGCATCGCTGCCAGCATAATCGAGAGTACAATTGGAAATCTCAATGACATTGCCTTCTGCGCCCTGAGCACGGCCGACTATACCGCCGTCCGTACATACGGCCTCGATTTCCGTAGAGTTGGAGAACTGGTCGTTGTAGGTCTTTGCAGTGTTGACACAATCGGAGATAGACGAAACCACTCCGGTGTAGTTTTTGAGCACGGCCACGATACCACCTACGTTGCAGGTGGTTCCGGTCTGCTTTTTACTGTTACCACCGTGAATATAACCGGCATTGGAGCAGTTGGAAATCTCTGCACCGGAATTCATAAATGTAGAACCGAGGATACCGCCAATATTGATTGCCGTATGCGCAGCATTCGCTCCTGCCTGGAAATACACCTCGCCGCTGTTGTCACAATGCTCCACAGTCAGGGCAGCCGTAGTTTCATTGCTGATGGAACCCACGCTGCCAAGAATGCCGCCCAGATTGATATTGATCTGAGGGCCCTTGTTGGCCACGTAATAGACCTTACCGCTGTTGGAAACATTCTTTATGGAAAGGGAAGCAGACTCCACGGGCTCGACCTTGCCGATTACACCGCCAAGGTGGAATCCGAGTGTGGTTACCCTGTCGCTGTTGGCGTTATTCATTTCAATGTTACCGGTATTGAAAATCAGCTTCTCATTGCTGACTGTTTCGGCACTGCCGCCCACGAAACTACCGTCTATGGACACACAGGTAGAACCTATGACTCCACCTATGCGGATATCGGTATTGGCGTTGTTCTCCACGCGGGTAATACTGAAATTAGCGGCATTGGAAACATTGAAAACCTTGGGGCTGTAGCCGTTCTTGGAATCTACGTTCATTTCTCCGACCACACCGCCCAGGCGAAGGAGACGTACTCCGTAAGGGGCGATATTGGAAGGCGCCACTTCGAAAGTGGCAGACGCGGAATTGACGCAGGAAGACACAAGGCCGTAATTATTGCCTACTATACCGCCGATTTTCTGATGGCGTGGATTGGAATGAATGGAAAGATGGGCATTGTTGGTGCAGTCATTCACCTCGGAAGGGCCGTAATTATACCCCACGATTCCACCCAGATGCAGATAGCGGGCAAGGGCGTCGGCCGTGTCGCCGGTATTCTTGATAAACACGCCTATCGATGCATTATTGGTACAGTTGGATACGCTGGCATTGACCTTCTTATCCATATTACCATTGCTGACACCTGCGATTCCACCCATACCTACGTTGTAGGCATTGCCAGAATTGATGGCTATGGTGGCGAACGAAGTTTCGTTGTAATAGTTCTCCACCGCCTTTTCGGCAGATTCGCAGTTCTCTATGGCGCCGGAATTGTACCCGACTATTCCTCCGATACAAAGGTAGGGATTGCCCTTGTCTGTAGAAGCGACCGTTCCGTTGAACACAATACTGCCTTTGAAATCAGACTGGGAGATGAGGCCTGCCGTATTTGTAATTGCGCCTGAAATTCCACCGAGCAGCACTTTATGTTCGCTGGCGGCAAATCCGGTACCGATATGGAGCCTTCCGGAGAATTCACTGTCGCGCACCGATCCTTCCGTAATCCTGCCGCAAATACCTCCGACGTAGATAACATATTCCGGATTCTCCGCATCCGCGACGGTTACATCTGCAGCAACCTTAACGTTCTTAACCTCACCTTTATGATAACCTACTACACAGCCGAGATAATTCGCGTCATCACTGTGTGCAAATGCAAAAGCACAGTCGGCGGCGATGGAGAAATCCTGAATCGTACCGCCGCCACCGCAGTATTTAAAGATGGGAGCCGTGCCTGTGTAACCAGAGATAGTCTTGCCGTTACCGTTGAATATCCCGTTGAAGTAATTGGTCACATCTCCTTCCCAGATACAGCCTATACCTCCGGTTGCTGAAAATGCAGCGGAGGTCTCGGCATCGAAATGGATATCCTCAGTAAGCGTGGCAATCAGCGGGCTGGTCTCTGCATAATCTCCGGCATTGTAGGCTTCCGCAAATGCGACGAGCCCTGCAGCTGAAGAAATCTGCACACCCAGTTCTGTTCCGGTGGGTTCGAACTCGAATTCAGGCATTACGTACATATGTCCGGCTTCCACGGTAAAGGAGACATTCTTGGACATCTCCATGAAATGACCGGCCACATCCTGAATCTTGACGGTAAAACCGGAAGCATAAGTGCGTGCAGGCACCACTATAACTATGGGCCGGGGCTCTGCATTCAGCGTCCTGTCTACATTTATGGTGAGTTCCTTATCCTCTTCCGCCGAAGAAGAAGGGCTGAGAGTGGCGTTTGCGTAATCTATCGAGAAATCGCCGCAAATCTGCTCTCCTGCATTTCCGCTGAAGACTATGCTTGAGATGCGGTCCTTATCCGGAGAGGCACCTCCTGCCAGTTTGAGGGGCAGTTTTATCAGAGCGCAAAGAGGAGACAGGGTAGCTCCCGCCTTACTCTGGCTGAGGGCCGCCATAGGATAGGCGCCGCTCACAAAACCGGCTGAAGTATAGGTCTGAACGGAAGGAAGGGTAATGGTGCCGCCGTCCTTATACATCGATGCGGGATAGAGCACATTGCACGGTGCCGCGAAGTCTTCTTCAAAATCGAAGACTGCCGATGTTTCACCTGCCGCTTCTTCCTCCAGGGGCAGAGAGACTACGCCGTTGACGGCTATCTGATCTTCTGCCGACCAGAAAATCTTACGTTTGGAACCTTCCAGTTCTCCGAGGCTGGTTTTGACTTCCTGGAGCCCGGCACCGAAGCGGGCTACCACCTTACCGGTTTCTGAAGTACCGTTTTCTTCCTTAACGCAGGCTGTGAGCACTCCCGCTACAGCGAGCAAAAACAAAATTCTGCACTTCATACTACCATTCAGTTACATGTTCTTCATAAATATCGGGAGTAACCATTCCCGGGCTTTCCGTCAGAATTGCTTCTTCCGGGATAAGCATCCCCAGCATTTCCGGGGACTGATAAAAGCTTTCCTTCATA
>JAGAAU010000213.1 GCA_017615135.1 Bacteroidales bacterium
AAGGGTGAGGAAGTAACGTTTCTTAAAGTTGTAATTAACCCTTGCCAGCACGGAAAGTCGGGTGCGGATGGTCTGATAGTCGCGGAAATCCAGACTGCGCAAATCCAGCAGGCTGGCCATGTTCTTCGCGGTTACATTATCATCCAGATACCCGGAACCGTTTATGTAGGTGTAATCCACATCCTTTCGCTCTGCGGTAAAACCGGCAAGCAGGTCCAGGGTGTGAGACCTTTTCCATGTACGGTTGAAGGTCAGGGTGCTCTCGCTGAGCATGGTCTTGGAGATATAAGTCTCTGCAACAGCACGACCACCGGTCTGGTAACGCTGGGCTACCGGAAGGGTGGAAGGCGCATAATAGAAGCGCTTGTCGTTCTGCTGGACCCAGCTGAATTTACTCACGAACTGGGTAAACTTGCCAAGGAAGAGCCTGAAATAGGGCATCACGTTCAGATTGGTCATGTTTTTCTGGTTCGTGACGGAAGTGGCGGTAATGTAAGGGTTGTTGAACACAGAACCGCCGGAAGCTATCTCGGAGCCATAGGAGTTCCAGGTATCTTCCTTGTTGAGGAACGGTGCCAGGTAAATTGCCGCATTGCTGTCTGTTCCGGTAATGGCGGCAGTGGTGAAGTCCTGCGTACGGTTCGCATAGTTCATGCGGATTCCTATCCTGAGCCACTTAAAAGGATGGCTCTCTACGAGCACCCTTCCCGTGAAGCGCTGGAAACCGGAACCTATAACCACGCCCCTGGTGTTATTGTACCCGAAGTTGGCCTCGGCACGGGTAACCTTGGTGCCGCCCGACAGGGAAAGGTTGTAATCCTGGTATGAACCTATCTGAGACAGAGTCTTAATCCAGTCCGTTCCCTCCCCGACCGTAGAAGGATCAATGAAATAGCTGTTCTCCTTTGTCTGGGGCTTATTGGCGAGTGAAGAGTCGAAGTAGCGCTGCATGTTGCAGTACTCTGCGAACTCCTCGGCGTTCATTATGTCGATTGAACCCGCAAGATGGGACAGACCGGCACTGGCCTTCAGTTTCACCGAGAAATTGCTGGAACTGGGGCTGTTGGTGGTAATCAGGATAACACCGTTCGCGCCCCTGGAACCATAGAGTGAGGTGGAAGACACATCCTTCAGAACCGATATGGACTTGATGTCCGAGGGGTTGAGTTCGCTGAGGTCTGACACCGCATCCACAACTCCATCCACCACAATCAGGGGTTCATTGCCGGCGCTGATGGAGCGGGCACCGCGAATCTGGATGGAAGCCGAAGAGCCTGGCTCGCCGGTAGTGGACACGAAGTCTGCGCCGGCTATACGGCCCTGTAGTGCCGATTCGATAGAAGTCGCCGGCACGGACTCTATGGACTTCATATCCACCGTAGCCACTGCACCGGTAAGGTCCGATTTCTTTGCAGTACCATAAGCGATAACCACAAGCTCGTCGAGGTTTGTAGACTCGCTCTTCAGGGTAACGTTCACCACGGTACGCTCGTTAACACTCTCCAGCTGGGTGGTGAATCCCAGGGATGAGAATTCAAGGAATCCGTTTGCCGGCACTGTAATACTGTACTTGCCGTCCAGGTCTGTAACCACTCCGTTCCTGCTGTTCTGCTTGTCTATGACGGCAGCTCCGGGAAGGGGCTGTCCGCTTTCGTCCTGAACCACGCCGCTCACCTTGATTTTCTGAGCAAAGGCTGATGCAGAGCAGGCCAGGAGCAGGATTATGACTGAAATTATTCGAATTTTATTCATATTGCCCTGGCTATTTGATGGTTATGCTTCCGTTGATAACACCGAGACTCGAAGGATAGGCCACATTTTCGGCCGTCACAGGACTGGATCCTATGCTGCCGCTGAACCAGTTGGTGCCTTCAAGCGTAAGGGTTGCGAAGCCGTTGTTTTCTACATTGGCCTTGATGTTGGAGTTCTTTGCAACCAGTCCCACGAATCCGGCGCCGATGTAGCTTGCTCCCGAAAAGTCGTAATTAAGAGTGATGTCGCAATCCGCAATTTTAGTATCGCGCATCACGAAACCTGCGATTCCTCCGCCTACTCCCATGTAAGTAGCGGCATAAAGGTTATTCTTCGAAAGCGAGATATTGACGTTAGTCTTGCAGTTGGAGATGTCTACATAGCCCACGCCACCGACTATACCGCCGGTGCAGTCGGCACGGGCAGCATGTCCCACCCTGATGTCGGCGGCACAGTTGCAGCCTCTTATTACCGAGCGGTCTGCCCAGTTGGACTGCATGCATCCCGCAATTCCGCCCACATAAACCTGTCTGGCACCGCTCATATTGTTTGCAACGGTGGCGGAATAGATGCTGACGTCTATGGTTCCGGTATTGTTGCAGTTCACGATTTCCAGATAGTTGCCTTCGTATGAGGTTGCATTGGTACCACCGATGAAGTAATAGAAATCAGGCCCCTCGGAATAGACACAGCTGCGTCCGACAATTCCACCCACAGAGTAAGCGTAGTTGGTATTAGTATGCTTGTCGTCCTGCCAGCAAGTTATGCTTCCGCTGTTGGTGCAGTTTTCGAAATGAGAGAAAACTCCGTCGGAATTGCCCTGAGTCACTATTCCGCAAATTCCACCGATTGCAAACTTGGTAAAGCTGAAGATACCGGTAGCGCTGCGCTTGATGACTATATTGCCACGGTTTTCGCAGTTGATGAACTGGCCGCTGCACTTCTGGTCGCCTAAATTGCGCTGGCCTCTCGCTGCCACTCCGCCGCCGTAAACGATACGGTTGGCAGAGATATTGAAGGTGACGGAAATGTCTCCGTTATTGCTGCAGTCCTGCAAAACGCCGGCATTGTCGGTAACCAGACCGGCAAGGATGCAGTTTTTGTCGAGTTTTGTCAGTGTCACCGCCATATCGCTCGCACAGTTCTCAATTGTTCCGCGGTTGAACGCAGCCAGATTGCCGGTGCCGCGGTCTTCCACGGAACTGGCAGCCACCCTGGCGCCGCCGACAGTGAGATTCTTGAGCGTAGCACCCTCTGCAACCAGAAGGAACAGAGGTTCCGTGGCATTTGCCCTTTTGATTGTATGACCGCCGCCGTTGAACACTACTCCGGCAGGAAGTTCATTGACCATCACCAGGTCTCCGCCATAGGAAATATCCGCCACAAGGTTGATTTCTCCAGTTTCCGGGTCTATCCAACGCCCGCTGTCGCCTGCATTCATGGCAGTTGCGAACTCATTCCAGGAATCTATACCGTCTATCAGCTTAGTGCTCTTTGGCTTGAAGTTTATCTGAGGCAGAGACACCACGATTCCGGCAGGGACCTCGGTCTGTTCCGTCCAGCTGCAGAGCATATTGCCCTCTGCACTTTCCAGAAGGATGGAGAATCCATCGGGATAGCGGCCGGCAGGAAGGCTCAGGAAGAAAGAAACAGGACTCTCCTCAGACAGGGCCACGCCCTCAGGAGGCAGCGAGAGGAATACGGAAGAACCGCCCTCTACAGCTTCAAGACTGCCGTTTGTAGTATCGAGGGTAAAACTGCCGGACAAAGGGGCGGACGGCGACGCGCTGGAAAGGGTTATGGTCCTTATGGTCCCGCCAAACTCGCTTCCTTTGCACAGGGGTATGCGAACTACTCCGCAAAGGTTTTGCAATTCCGCGCCAGTACCCTCGGTGCTGCCGTAAAGCACGGCCGACAGGTTGGCGAAGCTGCCCGGAATCCAGGCCTGCGCCACAGGGAGCTGAATGGATGCTTTACCAGCTGCATCCATAGCGTCGCATATCAGGCTGGGATACACGATATGGAACGGGGCAGTTACTCCCTCGACCGTGAAATCTGCAGTAACCGTTTTGTCTGCCAGGCCGTGAAGGGTGGTAGATTTGACTCCGTTAACGCAGATTCGGTCTCCGTTACTCCAATAAACCGGATACACTCCATTGGACAGGGTGCCCAGCGTGGTCCTGGATCCGAACTGTGAACTCAAAGAAAGAGTCACCGGCTCCACTGCAGGATCGGTCCCGGGGTCTGTGCCGGGATCCGGATTCAGCGGGTTGCAGGCCGCGAACAGGAGCGCCGGAATAATCAGACTCAGTTTTTTCTTCATAGTATAGTCAGATAGTTTGTGTTAATTATGGTAATACAAAAATAAAGTTTCGCCCTTTTCGGGGGCGAAACTTATAACGCAAAAAGTATTGAAATTTTTGCAGAAGGACTAAAAACTACTGGATAGTTTTTTTGCCGCCACCATAGCACATATCTTCAGTTACGGTTTCTCCATTGTATGTAGGAGCGCCTGCAATAGTTACAGAATGTGTTTCTTTGGTGGCAGTACGATGAACCGATGTGCCGCCGGTAACACCCGCATAGCCCTTGAGGGCATCCACATCGTTCACTCCTGTGCTCGAGCTGCAAATAAGATTGGTATTGTCTTCCAGAATGGCGTTAACCGGCTTGCCGGAAGCACCGATATTGGAATACTTCACCACCCATCCTATTACGCCGCCAAGAGTGCCGCGATATACGGGATCGGCACCGTCCGTCTTTTCTGCCGTGGCCTGGTAATCCACCAGTTCCACATCGGCGGCCTCAACCTTGGTGTAACAACAGCCTCCGACTATACCACCGGCAGCGATACACCCGTTCTTGGAAGATCCCACCTTGATGATACCGTTCTGTGTACCACGCAGCACTGCATAATGGGCATTGGACGCACCGCTGGTATTGGAGTTTCCGAGTCCATAGGTAAAGCCTGCGATACCACCTACATAGTTCAGACGGGCTCCGGACACACCGGTATTGGAAGGTGAAGGGCTCGCCGACGCCATTTCCAGCGTTCCTGTGTTGGAGCAATTGTCGCGAACTACGAGGAACACACCGTTGAACGAGTCTGTATTTGTGGATTTTGTAAAGATAATCGCTCCGGAAGAGGTACCGCTGTTGTTCAGGGCGCAGCCTACGATACCGCCAAGGAACATGGGCACGGCATTACTGGTAGTTGCCACTGTATTAGGCTCATACACCTTGAGATAACCGTCGTTAACCGAACTGTCTATAGTGTTGTGAGTATTGTCTTCGCTGCCAGTGTAGGCTCCGTAACGGATATCGGCGATTATACCGCCCACAGAGCTGCGGTAAAGAATGGGAGTCGTGCTCTTGTAAAGGGTGATATTGCCATGATTGGCGCAGCCATAGAATCGGCCGCAGTTGTTGGAATCGTCTCCGTCTCCGTAAGTTGCAATACCCGCAACCCTGAAACTCTTGCCATTGGCAACAGGAGAGGCAGTAACGGTAATTGTACCCTCGTTCACTGCATTATGGATGTAACCGCCACCAAACACACATACGCCGGCAGCACCTACACCTACGGAAGACTCCACGGAAATGTTTCCTGAATTTACGAATCCGTCCAGCGTTGCCGTATTCTTGAAGAAAGGAGCCGTGATAACCTTCTGAGACATAGCCTCCGGAGTGCTGATACTGCCCTCGAAAGCGCAGTCCTTCACGGTTCCGGCATTGCCGTAAGCTATGGGAAGTATCAGGCAGTCGCCGGTGGAAGCATCTGAGACCGGAACAATGAACTCGCTCTTCTGCACACAGTTCTGCACGGTGGCTCCAGACAGGATATCGCGGAAGAGGCCATAATAGTAAGTCCTTGAAGTTCCGGAAGATGTATTGGGAGCCGTTACGGTATACTCTGCGACAACATTGTCGATAACCGCACCTTCGCGAAGCTCAAGAGCCATCTGGCAGGTTCCCCAGCCGGCGGTATTGATGGACGGTTTGCTGCCGCCGATACGCAGGTTCATCACAGTTCCGGTAATGTAAGTAAACAGCGGAACAGCCATGGTGGTAGTGGTGATACTGTGTCCGTTGCCGTTCAGGACGCCGGCAAAAATGCTGTTGCCGACGGAAACTCCGCCAATACGCATGACAGTCTTGGCCGAAAGGTCTTCGTAAATATTGTACACACCCTGACCGTCCTTGAACTCTTCACAGCCGGCATTAAGGGAAATCTGGGCCGCAAAGGAGTTCCAGTCTGCTACTGTATAGATACCGGGGCCCTGCCAGGTCTTACCGCCGTTGAAGGCTATGTCGGTGTTGTATACTACGCCGGCCTCCGCAGTGAAAGACTTGGTGGAAACGACCTCCTGATAGTCTCCATTGGCATCTACAATGAAGATATTGATACCCTTGGAATAGGTCTGGGGAGGTATGGCTATGAACATATCTGTTCCCTGGGCCACACCGTTTCCGCAATCGAGGGTAACTGAGGAATCGTCTGTAATCCTGCGGTAAATCCTGTTGCCATTCGCGGAGAATTTGGCAATGAACTCGCCGCTCATAGGCTGGCGGGCATAATCTCCGTCCGTATTGAGCAGGTCTACGTTCGAACGCACTCTCACGAAGGCGATAGGATCCGAATCCGAACCGCCGGCTACCTTCACCTTGAGGAAAGACATCGCACATTTGAACCCAACCTCGCCTTCAGCGGCATAGCCCAGCATTACGGCAGCGGCAGGATCGAAAGTACCCTCGGTATACTGCTGCACTGCAGGGAGGGTTACCATAACCGAGTCTGCCACGAAGCCGGAAGCCAGCTCTGCAGGATATACGGCACAGTAGGGATATTCAAGCGAAGCACCGATGGTAAACTCGGCTGAACTCTTCTTGCTACCGTCCACGCTGATGCCGGTGGAATTGGCTCCATTTATCTGAATGGCATCTGTATCGGACCAGTAGACAGAATAGCTGGTACCGTCGTGAGCGCCGAAATAGGTTCTGGAATCATCACCGAGAGAAACCCTTACGAGAGTGGTTCCGTCTTCCCTGACGCCAAGTTTATCGGAAATTTGACCGTTGTTCTCGGTCTCATTTACACAGGAGGCCAGCAGGAAAAGCGCTCCAGACAAGAAAACAAAAAACTTTTTCATCATCTTATCCTCCTTCTCTTAAACCCAGTCAAATTCAAAATCTTCCTCCGTGACATTGTCTATGGAGGCACAAATCACAGGGTCCATGCCGATGAGCAGGACCTCGAGTTCGGGAGCCTTGTAGGCTGCGCTTGCTGTTTGAATCATACTTCTGATTGTTATCAATTTTTAAGTGTGTAAAGTTGAGCATTCCTTGCGCGCACGGCGAAAAGAATTTTTCCAAAAATTGTTAAAAATATGCAAAGCTATGAACCGGCATATTCCGACGGAGTAACCCCGAATTTCTCTTTAAAGCACTTGGCAAAGTATGATGCGTTGGTAAAACCTACGGCATAACAGATATCAGTGATATTGTTTCCGTGAGAATCCCGCAGCATACGCGCAGCCGCACCAAGACGCTTGTCCCTCACATAATTGCTCGGGGAAGTATCGAGGAGTTTACGGATTTTCCTGATCATGGAAGACTGACTCATGCACAGGGCATCCGCTATCTGTGCGTTGGACAGTTCGGCATTGCCGATATTTTCCTGAATGAAACTGTCGAAGGTATTGAAAAACTCTTCATCCCGTTTCGGGAGCCCGAAGAGCGATACGTCCGCCTTCCCTAAACCGGACGAGAGGGCCTTACGCATCAGCTTCCGCCTTTCAACTATATTGTGAAGGCTGGTGCGCAGGTATTCCAGATCGAAGGGCTTTTCTATGTAGAGGTCTGCGCCGGCCTCCATAGCCTGAATCTTGGACTCAACGGAAGTGCGGGCAGACAGTATGATAATCGGAAGGTGAGAATTCTCCACATCCGCCCTTACGCTGCGGCAAAGCTCCAGCCCGTCGTGTCCCGGCATGGTAATGTCCGTCAGTACGACATCTACATTCTGGGAATTCAGGATAGCAGTGGCCGCCTCCGTGTCAGGGGCGGAGAAGACCCGATACACATCTTCAAACTTACGCGCAAGAAAGTCTCGTAATTCCTTATTGTCCTCAACTACAAGAAGTACGGGGCGCTCGTCAAAAGTTGCGCCCATAACCACCTCGTTATCAAGCGTTTGCGTGGAATATGGGGGGGTGAGCATGGGAGGGAGGGCCAATCTAAAGACCGTCTGGGGGCAATTTTTCAATTCCAGCGAACCTCCATGCATCTGCGCAAGCGACCTTGCCAGCGACAACCCGATTCCGAAGCCCTCACCCGAGCTTCCGCCATCCTCACTGCCATAACGGAAAAATGGCTTGAAGATGGATTCCCTGAGTTCGGAAGGAATGGTGTCGCCGTCGTTTTCTACTTCCAGCTCAATTGCGCCGACCTCTGCAGCGAGCCTTAATTCTATACGGTTTTGCGCATGTTTTAGCGCATTGATAAGCAGATTGTTTATAATCTTGCTGATAGCAGCCTTATCCGCATTCACCCAGAGCTGCGGCTCAGGACATACGAACTCCAGCCGTATTCCCTTTCCATTGGCCGCTTCAGAATAGTTGAACACGAGGACACTGATCATTTCCACCAGATTAAGCGGCTCGCAGTTGAGGATATACCCCTTGCGTTCCACTCTGGCAAACTCGAGCAACTCATTGACAAGAGAGGTCAGATAATCCGTATTGCTCTGCACTACCTGCAAATCCCGCCGGACATCATCGTCCATGGAATTCTTGGACAATACGCTCTGCAACGGAGTGCGGATGAGGGTAAGCGGGGTTTTGATTTCATGGACGATATGACTGAAGAAATCCATTTTGCTGCGAAGGAGCTCCCTGTCCATCTCTTTCTGCATCCCCGCCTTCTGGTTTCTGAAGACAAGAAATACCGTCAGGGCTATCAGCAATCCCAACAGCAATGCAGTTACAAGCATACCCAGCACAGAGCCGAAGAACCCCGGAGAAACAGTAATCTCAAAATTACGCTGATCCTCAACCCAACGGTTGCCAAAGGCAGATGAAGATAGTCTCAGCCGATATTTTCCGGCAGGCACGTTAAACCAATAGACAGCCTTTGAAGCCGAAATATCCCTCCAGTCATGATCTACACCTTCCAAAAGACAGCGAAGCCTTCCCCCTCCGGGACAGTCCATACCCATAACCGAGAACTGAAGGCCGAATGAATCCTGGTTGCGGCCAAGCTTCACCGCTTCCATCATATCCACATTGCCAGGCAGGGTACCGTCTCCTATCTTCATTTTTGAAATAATGATACGGGGGGCCTCCATAACTTCCGAAAGGACATCCGGATTAAGGCACACAAAACCATTGTCAGACCCCGCCAGAATGCCCATGGAAGGTACATAGGAGAGACTGCGGGAGAGTTTTGTGTTCAACAGGCCGTCGAATTCGGTAAAGACCATCACATCGCCTGTTTCCGGCACGAACCTCACCAAGCCTTTGTTCGAACTCAGCCAGACAGCCCCCAAAGGGTCTTGAATAGCAGTGAAAAAGACATTTGAGGGCAGAGTAGGAAGCGAGTAAGTATCGTATACCCTGAACACTCCGTTCTCGAGGCAGGCGATTCCGGAGCTGAACCCCAATACCCAGAGCCTGGAGGAAGAATCCAGAAAAACAGAAGAGATTTTATCTGAATGAAGCCCGCTTCCGTCTCCAGCGCGATAATTTCTGAGGATTTTGCGGTTCACTGGATCCCACTCGAACAGTCCGGTGGCATAACTGGACACCCATATCTTCCCGTCAGCTCCATCGGTCATCGAAGTAACGAACACTCCGTCAAACTCATTTATCTGTTCGAAGCTGTCTGCGATGCGGTCGTAGCGGAACATTCCCAGAGTATTGGAGAAGAAGAGTTCTCCGGCGGCCGATTTCCAGCCAAGATATACACGCGGATCCGTCGCACCGCCGCTGCGCATCAGCGGAGAAAAGAATTCCTGCCTGCCGCTGCGGAGGTTATACCTTCTTAGACCGTCCAAAGCTCCAATCCAAATTGACTCCCCGTCTCTGAGCGCAAAAGTAAGCGCATTGGGCAAACCCGGGAAGGAAGGTTTGGAAAGACGCCTGGAAGACATTTCCCAGAGCAACAGGGAACGCCTTTCCGTAGTTATCCAGACACGGTCGTTCCCATCCGGAAAGATTCCCGTAACTATTGCATTCTCCAAAAGACTGGCATCATTCACATAGGCCTTGAGGAAATTACGGTGCAAGGCCGACGACCAGCTGACCCCGCCATCCTTTGTACCAATCCAAAGTCCGGAATCCCTGTCTACAAAACTGGTGAACACGTAGTTCCCACGCAGCGAAAAGCTGTCATTCTCCTGCGGACGCAGACAAAGCGGCTGCATTTCCCGATGGAGATCGAAACACCATATTCCGTCCGTTGTAGACAGCCACACAAACCGTCCTTTTTCCAGGAAAGCATCCACCAGAGCAGCCCCGGCCGGCATGGGAAAAATATCCTCCACGGTCTTTTCCATAGGATCGTATCGGCTGACTCCGTGACGATTGCTAACTACTACAAGCTTTGAATCGATATAGAACAACTGTTCAGCCTCATCGCCCTTATAATAATCCGGAGCGTTAACAGGTTCGATGGGATAGATTTCAGTAAACTCCGCGTTGGAACGGAAAACGCCTCCATGATATCTTGAGATCCAAAATCCGCCACGGCCGTCTTCGGTCATCCTGCGAAAACTAATCTCCAGATTATCAACATTATACGGAGGACCGGACACTTCGGCAGAATCACTCCAGTTCCTCAGAGTTTTTTCCGCCGGGTCATAGCAGAACACTCCCTGATAATTGGCAATTATCCAGATTCTGCCTTTGCGGTCACAGTAGAGGTATGTAACCTTGTTTTGTACGGTAGTTCCGCGGTCGCTCTCCATAGTAAAGGGCTCAAAGCGGTCTTCCGCAACAATATAACGGCATATTCCGGAATCAGTTCCCACCCAGATATTGCCATGCCTGTCTTCGAGGATGGCATGGATAAAATCAGATTCAAGCCCGAGATCGTCCCGGTACCAGACATCGAAGCGTTTGCCGTCGTAACGGTTCAAACCATTGAAGGTGCCAATCCAGATAAATCCACGACTGTCCTGGGTGATTTTACTGATTCCGTCGTAAGACAGGTCGCTGTTGGCAGTATTGAAATGTGTAAAACTATACACCGGAGCAGCCCCGGCGGTTCCGGCCAAAAATGCCAGAACCGCTGAAAAGCAAAGCTTGGCGACCAGCCGGCCGCCTACTCGGTGAAGAAACGCCATTGAGTAGTGCTGTGGTAAGTTTCACC
>JAGAAU010000214.1 GCA_017615135.1 Bacteroidales bacterium
AACAGCAGTGGCATACCAGCCGTAAGGCGTCCATACGGGCTCTACAACCTGCATCCCTGCGGGGGCGGCAAGGCTGTCGACAAGCTTCCCGCCAACGAAGATATCAAGCCGGGTAATGCCGTTTTCAAGGTATTCCGCAACAGCTACGTCACCGTCAAGACCGGCAGCGGCATTGTAGAGTTTGCGGTTCTTTACCACGGCGCTGATCTTTCCGTCCGGGCTCATGGAGTAGAGCCTGGAGCTCGAGATCATTTCCCATTTTGCGCTCGGAGTATATTCGGTCCACCAGAGGATGCCGGTCCCCTCGTCTATGGCGAGCTTGGTGCCGTGGCGGGTGAAAAACCTTTCGTGAGAGGTCTTGCCTTTGTCGGAGATGTGTACCAGCTCAGTGGCGCGCTGCATTCCGGAGCGCAGGGCAAGCAGCTCGTTGCCGCGGAACACAAGGTTTGAGTAGCTGTCGAAGAGCCTGTCGGGAGTGGTTACCGGTGTTCCTTCCATGAAGGGCGCTTTCAGGCTGCGCAGGGAATCAGCTTCTTGCCATTCCGAATGGAAGTGCTCCTCGACTTCGCGGAAAGCAGCCTTGAATTTCTTTCCGGAAACCTGTTTAACTGTTTTCTGGAGGTTCCAGAAGCGCCATGCAAGATCGTCCAGACGGGAATAATAGAGGCCGGTAAATTCCGGTTCGTTGTAGGTGGCGCGCATACCGGCCACAAGAATGTATCCTGCGCGGTAATAGTCGGGGGTATAATACCTCTGCGAGCCGTATCGCCATTTCCAGAAGTCGCGGTACTGCCCGTCATCGAAGGCAGCCTTGTAATAGCGGAGGAAGTCCGAACTGCGGCCGCGCCCATAGCCCGAAAGAGCTGTCTCTGCCGCTACGGCATCTCCTTCAAGCAGTGCCGGCCCCGGGTAAATAGCTGCAAGTGCGCCGGTGCAGAGCTGCCCGAAAAGGGTGCTGAAAGTATTGAAGGTCCCGGGGAACCGGCCGAACTGCATCTGGGCAACGTGCCTGTTTTCGTGCAGCGTAAGCTGGTCCATCCAGGGCCAGGCCTCGGCGCCGTAAGCCGACGGAATCGTGTAGAGGTCCATGGTTCTGGGAGCCCAGGCCACGCTTCCGTTGGAGTAGGCGTTGAACGGGTGAAGCACGACCGGCATCGGCTTTGAGTAGAGCTGGTTGGGGGCGGTGTAGCAACTGTTGCCGACAACCCTCTGATACTGTTCCAGCGAAACGGCATAAGCATGGGCCAGGGAGTCCATCCCTTCGGGGTATACGAGGCGGTAGTGGTCCGTTTTAACAGTGGACCATTTCATCGGACTTTCGTTGCCGACAGTATAGAATTGGGCCTTTGCGGGGATGACGGTCAGGGCCATCGCCAGGACGCAGGCGTTCAGATATTTCATGCCGCTAATTTACATATTTTAGAAGGAAAATTCGTACTTTTACAAGTTCAACAATATGTCGCTGCGGCCGTTTTACATATTTGCAACCGTTCTTGCCTTTTTGTTTTTCGCTTCCTGCAAGGGAGGAGGAAAGCAGCCTGCGGCGGCAGAGGGAAGAGAGTTCCCCAAGGTGAAGGTGCCTGCGGTTTATACCGAGGAGGCGGAACTGAAAGATTATATTGTCGACCATTACTGGGATTCATTCCTTGCCCTTGACGGACCGATAGATTCTGCCCTGATTCTTGGGGTGCCGAAAGGAGAGGTGGAACAGGCCTTTGCGAACTGGCTGGCCATTATGGATAATTTGCCGCTGGAAGATGCTCAGGGCTGGATGTCCAAGCTTTTCAGGCAGACTGAGGCAAAGCATCGTGCGGACACTTCTTCCCGCTTCTATCTGGTCTTTTCCGAAATTGTTTCCCGCTATCTTTACGATCCCAACTCGCCTCTGCGCGACGAAGACCTGTATCTGCCTTTCGTCCGCGGCCTGGCCGCATCTCCCTGCACCCGGGAAGACTATCGCAGGGCCTTTATACACGAGGCGCAGATGTGTGCGATGAACCCGCGGGGCAGTATAGCGCCGGACTTCCGGATTACCCGTGCCGACGGCCGGCAGTTCCGCCTGCATCAGGTTCCGGCAAGATACATTATCCTGTTTTTCAGTAACCCCGGCTGCCACGCATGTCAGGATATCATCAACGATATAATGACTATTCCCGACATCAATGTGCGTATAGAACGTCACGAAATAGCGGTGGTGAACGTGTATATCGACGAGGATATCGAGTCCTGGCTTGGCTACGAGTCTCATTATCCGCGCAACTGGTTCTCGGGATACGACGCCGCCGGCATCATCCGCGCCGACCTTCTTTACAATGTGCGGGCAATACCTTCGCTATACCTTCTGGACTCCCAGAAACATATCATCCTGAAAGACGCCCCCATTGCCCGCGTCAAAGCCTGGATGACGGACTGAGTATCGGTTTAAATTGCTATATTTGATAACTCTAAAACACCAATAATATGAAGATTACCGAAATCGTTTGGGGCAAGGCCCAGGGAAAAGACATCATTAAATACCGCATCGAGAACAAGTCCGGCGCTTATGTCGAACTCAGCAGCATCGGAGCCGGCATCGTGGCTATAGCCGTGCCCGACAAGTAAGGCAAGCTGGCGGATGTTGTTATAGGCTATCCTGAAGCGGACAGCTATTTTGCCGACGGTCCCTGCGCCGGAAAGATTCCCGGACGTTTTGCCAACCGCATT
>JAGAAU010000215.1 GCA_017615135.1 Bacteroidales bacterium
GCAGATAGCCCTGGAAAAGGCTCAGGCCAAGAAAGGGGCCGTTCAGGTAAAAAGCGGCAGATACCGCATGCTGGTAGAGAACGAGGTGGCTTCCAAACTGGTCTCTCCCCTGCTGAACGCGCTCAACGCCTGGTCTTTGCAGCAGAACAATTCCTTTCTGCGCGACACCCTTGGCAAAAAATGTTTCAGCGAAAAATTCCAGCTTCGGGACATACCCCGGACGCCCGGTCTTCAGGGAGTGCGCTGGTACGATTCCGAGGGGGTTGCCACACGCAACGCGGACATAATCCGGGACGGAGTAGTGCAGCAGTACTTCGTGAGCAGCTACATGGCCCGCAAAACCGGCCTGGAGCCTAACATAGAGATGCCTAACAAGGTTTTCCTGCCTCCCACCATCCCTGGTTCAAGCCTTGACGACCTGGTTTCCGCATGCCCGGAAGGCATACTGATTACAGACTTCAACGGAGGAAACTTCAACAGCTCCACCGGAGATTTTTCCTACGGAATCGAAGGATTTCTGATTCGCGGAGGCAAGCTGGCAAAACCCATTGAGGGCATGGTTGTAACCGGTAATCTGGTGGAACTCTGGAATCATTTCGAGGCTGCGGCCGACGACACTCGCAACTGTATGTCAAAACTTATTCCTACCTTAGCATTTTCATACGCCGATTTCAGCGGAGAATAAATATAAGAAATATGAAAGTTGAGAAAAATAAAGCGGTAGCAATCAGCTACACCCTGGTTACCGACGGAAAGGTGGCCGACCATGCCGGGTCCGAGTCTCCCCTTCAATATGTTCACGGCACAGGAATGCTCCTGCCCAAGTTCGAAGAGGCACTGGAGGGCAAAGAAGAGGGCGACAGCTTCGAATTCACCCTCAGCCCCGAAGACGGTTACGGAGTGTTCAATCCCAGCCTGCTTATAGACCTCCCCAAGACTGCGTTCATGGTGGACGGAGTGCTTAGGGAAGACCTGCTGGTGGAAGGAACAATTCTGCCCATGTACAACCAGGACGGCCAGATGGTGCGCGGCTGCGTATCCAAGGTTGGAGAAGACAAGGTAACAATGGACTTCAATCATCCCATGGCCGGCAAAACCCTGAACTTCTCCGGCAAGATAGAAAAAGTGTGCGAGCACGAGTGCCATAAGCACGAAGGCGAAGGATGCTGCGGTAAACATGAGGGCAAGGGCTGCTGCGGCAAGCATTGCAACGAAGAATGAAAACCGCGGTCGTAATACTGAACTGGAACACACGGGAATTCCTTTCGAGGTTCCTGCCCCCGCTGCTGGAAAGCGTACGCGGGTTGGACGCATCGGTCATAGTTGCAGACAACGCCTCTACAGACGGTTCCCTGGACTTGCTGCTGACCTCCTTCCCGGAGGTCCGCACAATCGTACTGGACAAGAATTACGGCTTTACCGGCGGATACAACAGGGCGCTCGCGCAGCTCTCCGGAGAATTCGAGTACTATCTGCTGCTGAATTCAGACATAGAGACCGCTCCGGGCTGGCTTGAGCCCCTTGTGGAGTGGATGGACTCGCACCCGGACTGCGGAGTATGCGGCCCCAAGCTGCACTCCTGGTATGAGAAGGACCGCTTCGAATATGCCGGGGCAGCCGGAGGCTGGCTGGACCGTTACGGCTATCCTTTCTGCCGTGGCCGGATCAGGAACGAAACCGAAGAAGACCATGGTCAGTACGATACTCCGCGCAAGGTAATGTGGGTGAGCGGCGCCTGCCTGATGACCAGAAGTTCGCTTTGGGAGAGCCTGGGCGGCTTCGACGAGCGCTTTTTCGCTCATATGGACGAGATAGACTACTGCTGGAGGGCTCAGCTGGCCGGATTTTACGTATCCACAGTTCCCGCCTCTACGGTATGGCACGTAGGCGGAGGCACCCTGCCCCCGGAATCGCCCTTCAAACTCCAACTGAATTTCCGGAACAACCTCCTGATGCTCCGCAAGAACCTTCCGAGGGGCCTGCGCTACTCATTTCTGCTGGGTTACCGTTATCTTCTGGACTGCGCTGCCTGGCTGACATACCTGATACTCGCAAAATATACCTGCGCATCGGCAGTCGTAAGGGCCCACAAAGAATACCGGCAGATGAAAGGCCCGCGCGGAGATGCTCCCTTCGTTCCCGAGGGCATGCTGAAGCTGTCTCTGCTGCGCCTGTCCCGCATGAAAGGTGCAAAGAAATTCGAGTACCTCAGAAAATTTGAATCCAAACACTTAGGGCTATGAATATAGTTATCGAAGGAGCCGGCGATGTAGGATCGCATCTGGCAAAAATGCTCAGGGCAGACGGTAACGACATTACCGTTATAGACAACGACGCCGCCAGGCTGGCCAGTCTGAGCAGCTATGTAGATGCCGAGACCGTTCTCGGAAGGCCGTCGACTATTAAATCCCTCAAGAAGGCCGGAGTAGACAAGGCAGACCTCCACATAGCGGTGTGCCCGTACGTAGACCAGGAAGTCAACCTCATGGGTGCACTTCTGGCTAAACGGCTGGGGGCAAAATGCGTGGTGGCCCGGATTAACCACGAACACTGCCTTTCCCGCGAGAACCGCGCCCTGCTGAAGGAAATGGGCGTAGACCATATGATTTATCCCGAAAGGCTAGCGGCAGACGAGATTATAGACAGTCTGAACCATAACCTTTCCAACGACAATATGGATTTTGCACACGGGAAACTTAAGATTTCCGTGTTCAAACTGGACGAAGCTTCCGCTATGCTGGACCTGCGCCTCTCCGAATTCGTAGAAAAGATTGGCGCCGAAGACCTTCTCAAATTCCGTATCATAGCGATTTCCAGGGGCGGGACCACCCTTATCCCAAAAATGGACACCAAATTCCGCTTTGGAGACATGTTGTTCGTGATATCCACTGTAGAAGGCGATGACTGTCTGAAACGCTACTTCGGGCAAAACTGGATCAAAACTGAAAAAGTGATGATCATGGGAGGCACCCCCATGGCCAAGATGCTCGCCCGCGACCTGGACGCCCAGGGAGTGGAGGTAAAAATCATCGACAAAGACAAAGACAAGTGCATAACCCTCTCCGAAAAACTGCCGGACAGCGTAATGGTGGTGAACATAGATGGCCGCAATACCGACGCCCTCTACGAGGAAGGCATAGCCTCCTATGACACCTTCATCGCCCTTACCGACAACGATGAAAGCAATATCCTGTCC
>JAGAAU010000216.1 GCA_017615135.1 Bacteroidales bacterium
AGCGATCATTACTTCTTTTATTTAAGATTTCAAAAACCGTATCACGGATAAAATCATTTTTATATTCGTTACCAAAGTCATCTAAAACTAAGATTGGAACACTTGAATAAGAATCTAGAGTCTTTTGGAATAATTCTTGGTTCTTATAATTAAGATCGGCAAGTTGACGGAAACGTTGAGGACAGTTGATAAAGGCAATTGGTCCAACTTCTTTTCTTGCTAAGTCTATCGCTAAACTTGCAGCGACAAAACTACGGCCAGTAGTCCCGGCACCAACTACTGTGGCTTCTACGACTATCAGACGCAGACACACACGCCCCCTTATTATGCTTTCTATGCCTGGAGCAAGCTGAGCGGCAACGAGTGTAGCTGCAAGGTGGAAGGCGGTAACGGAGACATCTATGCCGTGGCTTCTACTCAGGATGGGAAGACCGTGCTGCTGCTCACCCGCTACGACGGCGACAACAATGCCTGCAACCTGGCAAAAGTAACCGTCTCCCTAAATGGGGGCGGCATCGGCAAGGGTGTTTACCACCTCACCGACGACGAACACATCTATACCGAAATCCCCCTCTTCCCCACGGAAGAAGGTACTGTGATAATTGAGCTGAAGAACAATGCCATTGCGGTGTTGGAACTGTAGAAGATGAAACGAATACTTTTCCTTTCCCTGATTGTCGCCATGGCCGCCTGTCAGGAACAGATGCCGGACTTCCCCGAAATCGGAGAGCCTTATGCCGTAACCAGCGGCCCTCATGACCACCTGCTAGCCAATTACTTCGGCATAAATGCCTGGAGCCCTGACGGGCGCTATTTGGCCGTTATGGAAACCGACATAAACGGCCGGCTGGCTGACGAGGAAGAAGAAGCCACCCTTGCCCTTGTAGACCTAAAGGAAGGAAATAAGCTTATTCCAATTGCCAGGACGCACTGCTGGAACTTTCAGGAAGCGGCAATGTTTCACTGGCTGACCTGGGAAGACGGCGCATGCATCTACAACGACTGCCGTTATGGAAAGTTCGTATCTGTCATCTACAATTGGAAGACAGGATCCGAACAGGTTATTCCCTACCCTATAAGCGCTGTTTCAGAAGATGGGCTTCTGGCCATATCGCTTAATTATGCCCGTCTGCGCCTGTGCAGGCCAGACTATGGTTATGCCGGAAACGGACAGAATCCACTGCGCGAACAGGTATGGCCGGAAAATGATGGTCTTTGGGTAGTGGATCTTCGCACCGGGGAAGGAAAACTGATTCTGTCTGTCAAAGAAGCTCAGAAATTGATGCCCATTTTAGAAGACTGTGACGGATTCGCCTACTTCTGCCATACCGTTTTCAGCAAAAACGCAAAAAAAATCTTCTTCCTTGCGCGCACCGTAAAAAATCTGAATGATCAGATAGATCAATTCGGTATAGTAAAGGAATGGGACACAGCCGCTCTGACCATAGACACAGATGGAAGGAATCTGCGCAGGTGCTTCCCCGATGGATGGAGGGGGTCGCATTTCAACTGGTTCGGCGACGACACAATGGTAGTTACAGCACGCTGGAACGGCGGAAAAACCTGGTCTCATACCCTGTTCAAAGTAGGCGAAGAGGAGCAGGTACGCCAGCTTGCCCCAGGCATTATGGATTGGGACGGGCATTGCATTTTTTCGCCCAACGGGAAATTCATCTCCTCCGAAGGTTATTGGAACAAGGACGGATTCCGCAGCTGGGTACTGCTGCGCATAGAAGACGAAGCCCTGATTTCTTTGGGACGTTTTTTTGTTCCGGATGATTACAAAGAACAATATTCCCGCTGCGACCTGCACGCCCGCTGGAAACCGGACGGAAGCCAGTTGGCATTCAATTCGGTGCACGAGGGCAGCCGTCAGGTCTATCTTAGGGACGTAAAATGGAAATGAGAAAACTGCTTTCATCGCTTATCCTGCTTGTGGCCACCCTACTTCCCGCCCGGGCCCTTATTGTTACGGAAGGAAGGGTATGCGTTTCCCTTGGCGGGCAATGGAATTATATCGTCGATCCTATGGATACGGGGATATTCAAATATCAGATGCAGCTCCAAAAGCCGCACAAGCGCTATTTTGCCGACCGGCATTTCTTCCGGGACAAGACTAAGCTCATAGAATACGATTTCGACAATTGTCCAACCCTGCAGGTGCCGGGGGACTGGAACAGCCAGAACGATAAACTCTATTTCTATGAAGGCAGCGTGTGGTACCGCCGGCTTATAGATTTTCACCCTGTTGCCGGCAGGCGTACCTTCCTGTACTTCGGAGCGGTAAATTACCAGTGCATGGTAGGTCTTAATAATACTATCCTGGGCACGCACAAAGGTGGGTTTACACCGTTCTGGTTCGAGGTGACCGATATCCTGAAAGAAGGAGAAAACGCACTTATACTCTGGGTAAACAACAGCCGTGGGGCGAATGAGGTTCCCACCCTTAACTTCGACTGGTGGAACTACGGTGGAATCACCCGCGACGTGCTTCTGATCAGCGTGCCTGAAGTATTCGTGAACGATTACCGGATTACCTTTGACGGTTCTTCAATCGGTGTTTCAGTCCATCTCGACGGCGGCTCTGGCAACGTTACGGTCGAGCTACCCGAACTTGGTCTTAAAAAGAAAGTCTGCGCCGGGAAAGACGGAATAGCAGAAATGCGCTTCAAGGCCTCTCCGGAACGCTGGTGCCCTGAACATCCGAAACTTTACGACATTAGCATAAGCAGTGCTGAAGACCACATTGCCGACCGTGTAGGGTTCCGCACCGTACGCACGGAAGGAGACAAAATCCTGCTGAACGACAAAGCTGTATTCCTGAAGGGAGTTGCAGTTCACGACGAGAATATCAGCGCCAATCCAGGCCGCTGCCGTAACGAGCAGGACGTTCGCGGCCTGCTGGAGACTGCAAAAGAGCTGGGCTGTAATTTTCTTCGCCTCGCGCACTATCCCCATAGCGAGCAAATGGTGCGTCTGGCCGAAGAAATGGGCTTTCTCCTCTGGGAAGAGATACCCTGCTACTGGAATATCAACTGGGCTTCTGAAGAAACCTACGCCAATGCCGAAAACCAGTTGATGGAGATGCTGGGGCGAGATGCGAACCGGGCAGCAACCATCATCTGGTCTGTGGCCAACGAGACACCCCGGACACCGGAACGCCTGGCATTCCTTGGCAAGCTCATTGCCAAAATAAGGGAGACCGACCCCACCCGCCTGGTAAGCGCAGCTATCCAGAAAGCCAAACCGGACTTCTATCATCCGATAATAGAGGATGAACTGCTCGATCTGACCGATCTGATCAGTTTCAACCAGTATATCGGCTGGTATGACGGCAAGCCCGCCGACTGTGATTCCGTTGTTTGGACTATTCCCGCCGGGAAACCCGTAGTTATCAGCGAATTCGGCGGAGGCGCCCTGTATGGCAACCACGGCAGCGAGGATGAAATGTTCACAGAAGAATACCTGGAACTGCTGTACCGGAAGAATATTGAAATGATTTGCAAATTCCCCGGCCTTTGCGGTTTGAGCCCCTGGTGCCTGAAGGATTTCCGTTCGCCTAAACGGCCGCTGGTGGGAATTCAGGACGATTTCAACCGTAAAGGACTCATCGACGAGCAGGGCCGCCATAAAAAAGCCTTCTACGTAGTTAAGGATTTCTACAGATTTTCTCTATTTTTGTAAAAAAATCAGAGAAAATATGCGCAGATTTTTCTTCCTTATTCTTTGCCTGACGGCATCGCTTGCGGCATTCGGCCAGAACGAATACGATTTCGTGGAAGCCACGGACCTTACAATTGCCGGGAAAGTCTTCCAGGAGACTCCCAATCCCTATGAGCGCATGGATTTTACGCGCTTCGGAGGATGGACGGAAAAAGACATACACCTGCTGCAGATGAGTTCCGGAATCATAGTCTCCTTCAAGACAGACTCTCCGGTAATCGCAATCAAACCCGAATTTACGTATATCAGCAATTGTAATCCTTCTGGATTCGCGGCCAGGGGGTTCGACCTTTATATCAAAAAGGACGGCAAGTGGCTCTGGGCCGGATGCACATCCTACGACAGCAACAAGGATGTGGCAACCGAGACGCAGAGAGTCCGCAAGCTGGTTGAGGATATGGACAACAGCATGAAGGAATGCATTGTGTACCTGCCCACCCAGAGCAAGATGACATCCGTAAAAATTGCTGTCCAGAAGGGTTCCAAGCTGGAAAAAGGAGATGTTCCTTTCCGCCACAGGATATGCCTGCACGGCTCTTCGTTCATGCACGGAGTAAGCACCAGCAGGGCCGGACAGACCGTATCCGGCTTCCTTTCCCGCGCTACCGGCCTGCAGTTCTGCAACCTCGGAGTCAGCGGAGACTGCCGTATGCAGCCGCAATTCGCCTCAGCCCTGGCCAAGGCCGACGTAGATGCGTTTGTCTTTGATTCCTTCTCCAACGGCACCGACAAGACAGTTGAAGAGAACCTGTTCAACTTCATAGATACGCTCACGGCTGCCCACCCCGGCAAACCGCTGATTTTCATGCATACAATCTGGCGCGAGCGTCGCAATTTCAACCAGAAACAAGACCATTCGGAGACCATTAAAGCCGCTATGGCCGACAGTCTGATGAAGATTGCCGTCAAAAAGTATAAAGACGTTTATTTCATAGACTCCAACGCCACTGCGCCCAACCACGACACAACCGTAGACGGCATACATCCCAGCGACTGGGGCTATTACCTTTGGGCCGAATCCGTGCGCAAACCCATACTCAAGATTCTTCGCAAGTACGGGATAAAATAAGCTGTTTTTAACGCTTCTGCGCTTACCGGTCTACCGGAGGGCGGGAATTATCCCAGCAGGATGAAGGCTCTTCGCCCATGTCAAGGACGAGCTTTCCGCCGGCAAAGACTTCACTGCGGTACAGCCAGTTACGCTCCAGCGGTTTGCCGTTGAACGTGGCATTCTGTACGAACAGGGCCTCCGGAGAATTGCCTTTGGTTTCTATTATGAACTTCCGGCCCTTTGCATTATAGGGGCTCAGATGAACAACCACCTTGTCGAACGCCGGACTTCCCAGCTGGTAGGTAGGGTGTTCCGGAGCTCCGCCCTGCACGTCGAACAGTCCGATAGTGGAAAGAACGTACCAGGCTCCAAGCTGGCCCTGATCTTCATCCTGGCCATAACCGTAGCCGTGTTCGCCGTCTGTACCATAAAATTCATCGCAGATAAGCCTTACCCACTTCTGAGTAAGCGCCGGCTTGCCTGAGAAATTGAACAGCCAGGGTTCGTGCAGGCAAGGCTGGTTGCCGTGATTGTACGGACTGTTAAGGCCGGAGAAGGCATAAGCCACCTTCCCGCCGCCGAAAATGCTCTTCCGGGCCTCGGTGAAAATACCGTCCAGACGTTCATTGAAGACATCCTGTCCGAGCCTTGCAATAAGCGAATCCGGATTCTGCGGCACAAAGAACGTATACTGCATGGCATTCCCTTCCTGGAATCCACGCCAGGACTCCAACGGATCGAAGCGGTCTATGAAATTGCCGTTCACATCGCGGGGATGGACAAGTTTGAGCTCATCGTCGAACAGGCGCGCCCAGCCGTCGGAAAGATCCATCAAAGTATGGTAATCTTCCTCGTATCCAAGCTGTTTCGCCAGCTGCGCAGTTGCATAAGCGCTGAAACTGTACTCCAGCGTGTGGGAAGCCGAAAACGTAGCGCCTCCGCTATGTGCAACAAACCCGGGGTCTGTAACATAGGGCACATAACCCTTTTCCACGAACTGCTGCACATCCATTTTTCCGGCACCCTCAATTCTGCCACGCCATTCGAGGTTATCCTTTCTGGCGGCGGCATACATTGTTTCTATGTCGTAATTGCGGATTCCACTGTTATATGCTCCGGCAAAGGCGATGGAAACCATGTTCGTACCAACTCCGGAAACATATTTACTGCAGGCAATTCCATCACCCAGCCAACCTGCATCCTTATATACAAGCAACTGTGAACTCACCCAGTCGTTATAATATTCGGGATAGGCAAGGGCCCAGAGAGGGGTAAGATTCCAATAGCCTCCCCATATAGCGTCTGTATTGTAATGGTTGTGTATCGGTTTTCCGTCGGTCCCAAGGGCAATCTGCCCTACTGAACCGTCGTTTGCGGGATATGCTCCGTTTACGTCGCTGGCGAGTCCGCGTCCGAGC
>JAGAAU010000217.1 GCA_017615135.1 Bacteroidales bacterium
CCTTGGCGGAATGCACGGTCATAAGGTTAACCATGTTGGTAACGTCCTCGCCTTCATCTTCGGAAAGGTCTATGTTGCTGAGCAGCGACACATTCTCAAGATAATCCGCAAGGGTAACCAGGGCAGGGCCCTCGGCATCGCTGGTCTGCTCCTCAACGAAGGCTGCCACGGAATCCATAAGTTCTTCAATATTGGCAGCTCTGGATTGTCCCTGCACTGAAACATCTTCCTTGTAAAGGGCGAGAAGACCGCTCTCGGAAGCAATCCTGCGGCAGAGCTTGTAGGCATCGGCAGTGGCGCATTCGTCTATGAAAGAATGCATCATCCGATAGAAGGAGTTCAGGGAATTCCTGGTGGCCGGGCGAACATTTTCCGGCAGGTGTGGAATGGCCTCCAGAATACTTACGGATGCTGCTGCGGCCGCCTCGGAAAGAACTGCCAACCCCTGCTCGGCCACTCCCCTTCGGGGTTTCATAACCGCGCGCTTAAAGGCCTCGTCGTCGGAAGGGTTTACGGCCAGTTTGAAGTATGCCATAAGCTCGCGCACCTCCTGACGGTCGAAGAAGGCATTGCCGGAATAGATACGGTAGGGCACATTCCGGCGCCTTAGGGCCTCCTCGAACGCACGAGACTGAGAATTGGTTCTGTATAGAATGGCAAAATCCTGATACTGAGCCTTTTCGTCTCGCAAACGGGACAGGATGGAAGAGGTAACCATCATGGCTTCGCTGCGGTCGCTGTCGGCATTCAGCAGTTTTATCTTTTCTCCGGACTCACCTTCTGAATAGCATTGTTTGGGAATCCTGCCCTCGTTGTGCGATATCAGTTCGTTTGCGGCATTCACTATGTTACGGGTGGAACGGTAATTACGCTCCAGACGGAAGAGCCGGCACTCGGGATAATCTTTCTTGAAATTCAGGATATTCTCGATTTTGGCGCCGCGGAAAGCGTAGATAGACTGGGAGTCGTCTCCCACCACGCAGATATTCCGATGTTTGGCCGCAAGTTTGCGGATGATGACGTACTGTGCGAAATTGGTATCCTGATACTCGTCTACAAGTATATGATTGAACCGTGAAGATATCTCCTCTAGGGCTTCAGGGGAATCGCGCAGGAGGATGTTCATATTCAGGAGGATATCGTCGAAATCCATCACTCCATAAGTCTTGCAGCGCTCGCTGTAGAGGCGATAGATTTCAGCAATTCTGGGGCGTTTGGTGCGAAAATCGGCCTCCTGGATATCCGACCTCTGCGCATACTCCGCCGGCATTACCAGCGCGTTCTTGGCACCGGAGATGCGGGAGAAAACCTCGCGCGGCTTGTAGGTCTTGTCGTCCAGCCCCAGAGTCTTGATGCAGTCTTTCACCAGATTGACGGAATCAGTGGTGTCGTAGATGGTGAAATCGCGGGGGTAAGATATCACTTCCGAGTAATCTCTCAGGAAGCGGATGAACACCGAATGGAAGGTTCCCATCACCACGCGGGCAGCCTTGTAAGCGCCAACCATCGCGGCAATCCTCTCCTTCATCTCCCCTGCCGCCTTTTTAGTAAAGGTAAGGGCAAGGACCGTGGAGGGATCGTCCCCGCGGGCAAGCAGCGCGGCAACCCGGCTTGTAAGCACCCTGGTCTTTCCCGAACCCGCACCAGCCACTATCAGCACCGGCCCTTCCAGGGAAAGTACCGCATTTTTCTGCTCTTCACTGAGCCCTTCCGTTACCACTCTCAGTTTGTCATCCATAACACTCGCGAAAATACAAAAAAAGTTATTAACTTCGCGCCTGCATTTTAGTATATATACATTTATTTCAGATGTCTGACAATATCGTTTTGAAAAAGGGTCTGGACGTTCCCGTATGCGGCGCTGCAGACCTGCTTGTCAACAAATCGATAATGCCCTCGCTCCTTTCGGTGGAACCCACCTGTTTCAAGGGGTTCTCTCCGCGCCTCCTCGTCCGGGAAGGCGACAGGGTGCTGTGCGGCTCACCTGTGATTTGTGACAAACAAAATCCGGGAATACTGCTGTGCTCGCCGGCTAGCGGCACGGTTAAGAACATTTCCAGGGGCGAGAAGCGCAAACTTCTCGCAGTTGTTATTGAACCCGATACGGTTCAGGAGTATGTGGACAGAAAGCCCTGCAATCCTTCCGGCTGCACAGCGGAACAGATTAGGGAAATTCTCCTGTCCAGCGGCCTGTGGCTCCAGCTGGTGCAGCGCCCCTACGGCATAGTTGCCAGCCCCTCGGCCAGCCCGAAGGCCATCTTCGTTTCCTCCTTCTCCAGCGCGCCCCTTGCCGCAGACAGCGAGTTCTGCCTCGGCAACGAACTGGCAGCACTGCAGGCCGGAGTGAACGCTCTTGCAAGGATTGCTCCCGTGCACATTTCGTCGAGGCCCGAATCTGTATTTGCAAAGCTCGAGAACGCCGCCCACCATTTCTTCAGCGGCCCGCACCCCGCAGGCAACGTGGGAGTGCAGATCAGCCACATCAGCCCCATACGCAAGGGCGAAGTGGTCTGGACAGTGAGTCTTGAGGGACTGGCTGCCATCGGACGGCTGTTCCTCAGCGGGCGTTACGACCTCCGCCGGAAAATTGCGGTTTGCGGCCCCATGGCGGTGGAACCCTCCTATGCGTCAGTGCTCCCCGGAACCCCGGTTAAGGAATTCAAGGCATGGTACGGCACAGCGGCAGAAGAGATCCGCTTTGTGAGCGGAGACCTGCTGAGCGGGCGCAACGTGGGCGAAGACGGCTGCATCGGATTCTACGACAATCAGCTCAGCCTCATTCGCGAAGGACGCGAGAAAGAATACTTCGGATGGATTCGTCCCCTGCGCCTCAACCAGTTCAGTACGGACCATTCCTATTTCAACTGGATTCTGCCCCGGCGCAAGTATTCCATGGACACCAACATCCACGGCGGCAAGAGGGCTTTCCTCGTGAACGACGCATATTACGCAAAGATGCTCCCCATGGATATCTATCCCATCTATCTTGTCAAGGCCTGCCTGGCAAAAGACATAGACAAGATGGAGAAATTCGGCATCTATGAGGTTCTTCCGGAAGACCTGGCCCTCTGCGAGTTCGCAGATCCCAGCAAGAACGACATCCAGGACATAATCGCATCCGGCATAGACCTGATGCTTAAAGAGATGGCTTGAGTATGAACAAGATATTCGAAAAAGGCGGGAAGCTGAGCTGGTTGCACAGCACCGTCGACGCTTTTGAAACTTTCCTCGCAGTTCCCCCTACCGTGAGTTCCAAGGGTTCGCACGTAAGGGACGCAGTGGATCTCAAACGCATCATTATCATAGCACTCATAGCCGCCATTCCCGCAGCCCTCTTCGGAATGTGGAACGTGGGATACCAGCACGGGCTGGCAATCGGCGACACCCGTCTGAACATTATCGGCAACTGGTGGTTCGGCTTCCTGAAAGTCCTTCCTTTGTATATAGTTGCTTACGCAGTGGGGCTTTTCATCGAATTCGGCACCGCCCAGATTCGCGGCGAAGAGGTCAACGAGGGCTTCCTCATGACCGGCTTCCTCATTCCGCTGATTATCCCCGTAACCACTCCGCTCTGGATGGTAGGGCTCGCTACCGCATTTTCCGTCATTTTCTGCAAGGAAGTCTTCGGCGGCACCGGAATGAATATCTGGAACCCCGCACTTGTGGCACGTGCATTCCTGTTTTTCTCTTACCCCAAACAGATGTCCGGCTCTGAATGCTGGATAGCCATGGGCAAGGGCGAAACCATGCTCGACGCCTGCACAGGCGCCACTCCCCTGGCACTTGACGGAGCATCCGCACAGTACGGCACCGGATTCTGGGATCTATTCATAGGCACCGTTCCCGGCAGCGTTGGAGAAACTTCGGTAATCTGCATACTGCTTGGCGCCGCCATTCTTATCTGGACCGGCGTGGGCAGCTGGAAGATCATGGCCGGTTCCGTGGCCGGCGCCCTTCTGGTGGGCTGGATCGGCAACATTGGCGGAGCAACCACAATCCCTGCATGGGAGCAGCTGCTGCTCGGCGGATTTGCATTCGGAACAGTCTTCATGGCTACGGACCCTGTTACTTCCTGCCAGACAGAATGCGGCAAATGGATATACGGTCTGCTGATTGGTATGCTCTGCGTAACCGTAAGGCTCTTCAACCCCGGCTATGCGGAAGGCATGATGCTGGCCATCCTGCTCTGCAATACCTTTGCACCTCTAATCGACCATTGCGTTACCGGAATTCACATTTCCAGGAGAAACAAAAAACTTAACGCCGCCTGAGTATGAACACTAACAGCAATATATACACAGTGGTATACACGACTCTCATAGTAGTAGTCGTAGCCGCATTGCTCGCTTTCGTGGCGATGAAACTCGGCCCCGCCCAGCAGGCCAACGCCAAGGCTGAAACCCTGCGGCAGATGATGGCGGCAGCTCAGATCAAACCCGCCGACGAGCTCTATTCAAGCTCAAATGCCGACATCCTCGACCTCTATGCCGAAAGCATCCAGGAAGCCTACACCATAGGTCTGGACGGACAGAAGAACGGAGAGCTCTCCGTTGCAAGCGGCAAAATCGAGCTTGTCAGCAAACTCAAGCCCCAGAACAAGGGGATACTTTCCGGCGGAGAGGTTACTCTTCCAGTCTATGTCTTCAAGAGCGGCATTTCAGTCATTCCCATCTATGGAGCCGGACTCTGGGGTCCCGTCTGGGGTTATGTAGCCTTCCAGCCCGACCTCCACACCATAGCCGGAGTTTTCTTCGACCACGAGTCCGAGACTCCAGGCCTGGGTGCAAAGATCAAGGACGAGCCCTGGTTCCGCGAGAAATTCGTAGGAAAGACAGTGGAATGGGGCGATTCTCCCGCATTCCGGCTTGAAAAGAATGCAGAGGAATCCGGAGCCGGCAACGTAGTGGACGCCATCACCGGCGCAACCATGACGTCCAAAGGCCTGAACGAAGCCCTGAACGTCTGGTTCAATGCCTATGAGAAGCATTTCGGTGCGGGTGCATTATTCCACATGCTGGAAAATCACGCCATTGAAACAACCCCTAACGAAGAGGAGGAATAAGTTATGGCACAGAAACTTAAAGATACTATACTCAATCCCATACTGAAGGGTAATCCCATTACCGTCCTGGTCCTTGGCATATGCTCTTCCCTGGCTGTCACCGTACAGCTTAAGGGCGCGCTGGTAATGGCCCTCTCGGTTATTGCCGTAACAGGGCTGTCCAGCCTCGTATGCTCTCTCCTCAGGAACACCATCCCCAACCGCGTGCGCATCATCGTGCAGCTTGTGGTGGTGGCCATGATGGTGATTCTGGTAGACCAGATCCTCAAATCGTTCGAAGCCACCTACGCCATTGACAAACAAC
>JAGAAU010000218.1 GCA_017615135.1 Bacteroidales bacterium
AAAACCATAGTGATTTCCGGCAACTTCAGCATCTCCAGGGAGGCTATGAAAGACCTTATAAGCCTTCACGGCGGGAAACCAGGCTCCAGCGTAAGCGCAAAGACAGCCTTCCTGCTGGCCGGGAGCAAACCCGGGCCTGAAAAGCTGAAGAAGTGTTCCCAGTTAGGGATACCGGTGATAAGTGAAGAGGAGTTCCGTGCAATGCTGCCGGCCGGCTCAGAGCTTCCGGCGCAACCGGAACAGGAAGAAGGCCAGTTAAGTTTGTTTTAACATGAGTTTCTCCAGGTTTACCATAAAGGACAACAAGCTCATCAAGGAGCGGAAAGACAGGCTGATGGAGCTTGCCGCCCTGCGCTGTCCCTCGCCGTCTGAGCTGGACATGGTGCAGAAAGCCCTGGACTTTGTGGAAGAATCGCACAAAAACGTGCGCCGCAGCGACGGAGAGCCTTACATCATCCATCCCATCGAGGTCGCGCTCATAGTTATCAAAGACATTGGGCTCGGCTATAAATCCATCTGTGCGGCCCTGATGCACGACGTTCTGGAAGACACAGACTACAGCATCAGCGACATCAACCAGCTCTTCGGAGATACCATCGGCTCCCTCGTGGAGGGTCTGGTCAAAATCAAGATGGTGCTAGATGAAGAGAGCCGCCGGGAAACCCCGCTGACTGAAGAGCGCCAGGCCGACAATCTGCGCAAGATTCTCCTCACCCTGAACGACGACGTAAGGGTAATACTCATTAAACTGGCGGACAGACTCCACAGCTGCCGTACCCTGGCAAGCACAAACCAGCGCAAGCGCGACAAGATTCTTACGGACCTGATGTACATTTTCATCCCGCTGGCGCACCGCCTGGGTCTGTACAGCATAAAATCGGAGATGGAGAACACCTGGCTCCGCTACCGTCAGCCGGAAGAGTATGAAAAGATCTGCGCGAGGGTGAACCGGGATGCCAAGGCACGCGACGAAGACATGCAGACTTTCCTGAACAGCGTGGAAAGGATGCTGAGCGATGCCCATATAAACTTCACCCTCAAGAAGAGGCTGAAAACCCCCTACTCCATTTGGAGGAAGATGCAGGACAAGGTAGTGGATATCGACCAGATTTACGACCTGTTTGCGATACGCATCATTTTCCGCACCCCCGAAGGGGCCGAGGACAGGGAACGCGAGGAGGCCTTCAGGATTCTGGACCTGCTGAAGGGCAGTTTCAAGGAAAAGGAAGACCGCCGGCGCAACTGGCTGGACAACCCCAAGAGCAACGGCTACGAGGCCCTGCACTGCACCCTGATGACGGCATCGGGCTTCTGGGTGGAGGTTCAGATACGCTCGCGCCGCATGGACGACATCGCAGAGAAAGGTATCGCCGCACACTGGGCATACAAGAAAGACGGCTATGCCTCGGAAGAGAATTCGGAGATGGACCTCTGGCTCTCCCGCCTGCAGTCTATCCTCGCCATGAAGGATACAGACACTACCCTGCTGCTGGACATGATGCACAAGGGCCTCTACTCCCCTCAGATTCTGGTTTTCACACAGTCCGGAGAGCAGAGGGGCATAGTGAGCGGCGCCACTGCGCTGGACTTTGCATACAGCATCCACAGCGACATAGGCAACCGCGCCGTAGCCGCCAAGGTGAACGGCAGGCTGTCTGCCCTCTCCACCATCCTGCATTCCGGAGACCGCGTGGAAATAATCACCATCCGCAAGGGAGAACCCAGCCAGGAATGGCTTTCCTTCCTGCAGACCAGATACGCCAGAAACAAAGTTGCAGAATACCTGCGTAAAAAGACCAAGGCTTGAAACTTAAGAACCTCATACCGGTTGCGCTGGCGGCGGCTGTCCTCATCCCCGTCATCTTCACCCATTCCTCCTGCGCCAATACTACGCAGGCACCCAGCGGCGGCCCTAAGGACTCCCTTCCCCCGTATATCATAGACATCAAACCCCTGCCCGGCACCTTCAACGTCCCGGTCTCCAAGACCAAGATAGTATTTACCTTCAATGAGTACGTAACCATCAAGGACCAGAAGAGCATTTACCTATCGCCGCCCCTTTCCAAGCCACCGAAAGCCAGGATTATGGGCAAGAGCCTTGTGGTTTCCTTCGAAGAGGACCTCCTGCCCAACACCACATACGCCCTGGACCTTACCGGAGCCATAGCAGACAACAACGAGGGCAATATGTACCCCGGATACACCTATGCCTTCTCTACCGGAGACCGTATAGATTCACTGTACATTACCGGAATAGTGCAGGACTGCAACACCCTCAAGCCGGTCAAGGGGGCCACGGTAATGGTATATAAGAACCACGCAGATTCCGCCATCTTCCTGGAAAGGCCCTGTGCGGCGGTTCGGACCGACGACTGGGGGTACTTCGCCCTGCCCTACCTCCAGGACACCGTTTATCGTCTGTACGCCCTGAAAGACGACGCCGGCGACAACATCTACGATCCGCAGTCCGACCTGGTCGCCTTCTGCGACAGCCTGGTGCGCCCCACCCTCAAGGTGAACGACACCATCCCCGAACTGCTCAAATATGAAATGAAAGATACGGCCGCATGCCTGGCCAGAAAGACCGAATACACCCTGAACCTGTTCCGCGAGCGGCCTACCAAGCAGCTCCTCATGAACAAGGTACGGCTCTCGGACCGTTCGGCCTATGTAACCTTCATGGCACCCGATACATGGATAGACTCCCTCTGGATACGGGGATACGCAGACCGCATGCTTATCAGCCAGTTCAACATCCAGCAGGACTGCCTGGAAATCTGGGTGAACGACAGACGCCCGGTGCCGGACACCCTGCATCTCTTCGTAAACTATCGCAAGACCGACACTACCGGAGCCCTCAAGCCCTCGCTGGAGCACGTCAAACTCTTCCAGGAGGGAAAAGCCAAAAAGAAGAACCTCAGCTACAACGACCGGAAGAACATCAAACACGAAGACACCATCTGCGTATTCAAGCTGCAGGCCACTCCGGAAACTGTGGAGCAGTACGGCTTCGACCTCGAATTCAACTTCCCCATAATCCGGGAAAATTTCGACTCGCTCCGCTTCATCATGGTGAACCCCAAGCAGCAGGAAAGCACCGCCAAGCTGAAGATCGAGCGCGACCCCCTGAATCTGAGGCATTACAACCTCAAGCCGGAAACCAAGCTCCTGAGCGGCTGGGAATATAAGCTGAAAGTGCCCCACAGGGCCTTCAGGGACATAAACGGATATTGGTCGGACAGCACGGAAGTAAAAGTGTCGCTGCCCAAAGACGAGCATCTGTCGCAACTTATCCTGGAACTCAGCGACGTAGACTGCAAACTGCTGGTGGACCTGCTGGACGAAGGCCGCAGCAAGGTGCTCCGCTCATACATAATCGAGAGCAATTCCACCCTGGACTTTCCCTACCTGAAGAAAGGCAGGTATTGCGTACGCCTTACCGAAGACATCAACCGCAACTCCATCGTGGATACAGGTTCGCTGCTGGAGCACCGTCAGCCGGAAAGGGTACGTTTCCTGAAGGTGGACGACAAGATTTTCCTGGACATACCGGAGAGCGCCGAACTTACCCAGAAAGCGTCTGCAAGGGATATATTAAACGATTAGGAAGATGAAAAGGACACTGCTGGCCGCCATAACCCTACTGCTGCTGAATCTGCCGCAAGCCCGCGCGCAACTCAGCCCGGCAGACTCCGCCCTCCTTTTCAACGAAACCTACCTGGATACTGTGCAGGTACATAAAAAGGTCATTATCAACGACTATACCCTGATAGGAGTCAATGCCGGAGTAACCTTCTCCCGGATGCTCTTCAACCCTCCCAGGGACCATGAATTCCGCTTCAGCCCACAGTACTATTCCATCTATTACACCCGATACGGCAAGATGTTCGACTACATTCCCTACTTCGGGGTAAAACTGGGAGTGGAATACGGTCACGAGGGATTCCGGTTCAAGACCAACAGTTCGGGCAGGACCGGGCACGACAACGGAGTTACGGACTGCGACATGACCTTGATTTCCGTTCCCGCGATGGCAGAAATCCACATGGATGTAGATCCGATAAAGATAATGCTGGATCTGGGCATCTACGGAGGATACCGGCTCACCATCAACCGCAGCGGCACTTCCAGCGGCTCTCTGCCCGCGGAGTACACCAATGCCTGGCGCAGTTACGAAAACCGCTGGGACTATGGCCTGCAGGGCGGAGCCGGGATTGCCTTTATGTTCGATCCGGTAGAAATTCACCTTGGCGCTATGGCCAGATGGGGATGGAGCAATCTGTATCCGCCCGATTATCTGGACGAGACCTATCATCCGGCACCGAACAACAGCTACTACTACAGATTTGCCGCCCCGCTGGACATAATGGTTTATGCCGGCATCCATTTCCAGCTCACTAAGAGGAAGGGCAAGACTATTAAACAGCTCCGTAAACAGGCTTGGGAGACAGTATATGGAAAACCCGAAGATACTGAAGGCGAGGATAAGTAATTCCGTAACCATAGGTCCAGGCGAACCCATTGTGGTTCAGACCATGTGCAACACTCACACCTCCGACGTGGAGGCAACGGTGGCGCAGTGCCTCGAACTGGCCGCTGCCGGTTCGCAGCTTATAAGAATTACCGTCCCGGGGCTCAACGACGTGCCTGCGGTACGCAGCATCAAGGAAAACTTAAGGGCCCGCGGCTGTAACACCCCGCTGGTGGCGGACATTCACTTTTCATCGGAAACCGCGATTGCAGTGGCTCCCATAGTGGAGAAGGTGCGCATCAATCCGGGGAATTTCCACAGAGACCACGAGAAGGCGCGCGAACAGTTTGCCCGGCTCATAGAAGTCTGCAAATCCTGCGGAACGGCCATTCGGGTAGGGTTGAACCACGGATCGCTCGGGGCCTACATAACCGAACAGTACGGCAACGGTCCGGAAGGGATGGCAAGAGCGGCTATGGAATGGCTGGACATGTGCACCCAGGCCGGATTTTTCAATGTAGTAGTCTCCCTCAAGGCAAGCAACACCGTGCTGATGACCGAAGCCTACCGCAAACTCTACGCCCTTATGCGCGAAAGCGGAGTGGTATATCCCATGCACCTGGGAGTTACCGAAGCCGGCAACGGAGAAGCCGGGCGGATTAAATCCTGCATAGGGATTGCCACACTGCTCGATGAAGGCATAGGCAGCACAATCAGAGTATCTCTGACCGAGCCTCCGGTAAACGAACTGCCAGTAGCCCAATATCTGGCCGCCAGATACAGCAGCGCCCCGGCACCTCAGCTCAGCGAGGAGGAAATTCATATTCTGGATGCCGCCTGCACCTGGGGGCCGAAACTCCTGAGACGGGAAATAGATTCCATCCCCCCGGAAGCCGGCCTTTCAAAACATCTGGAAGACGAGATAATGCAGGCTGCGCGCAGACGCTTCTATCGGCCGGAATACATTGCCTGTCCTGGCTGCGGACGCACCATGTACCGTCTGGAGGAAACTTTCGAAGAAGTCAAACGTCGCACCTCCCACCTCAAGGGAATGGTCATTGCCGTTATGGGCTGCATAGTGAACGGCCCGGGAGAAATGGCGGACGCCGACTGGGGCTATGTTGGCGAAGGCGGCGGCAAGGTCTCCATCTACCACAACGGGAAACCGGTACTGTCCCATGTCCCGGACACCGAGGCTATAGACAGGATGCTGGAGTTGATAGAGGGTTAGCGGGAAAATTTCCTGACCAGAAGAAGCAACAGCAGGAGCACGGCTGCAAAGACACAGGCGCGGCCGGTAAAATCGCCATAGCGGGCAAAAACGGTCTGAGCGTAATTCAGGTTCAATGTGCCGCTGATGGAGGCTTCCTCCCACCATGCGCTCCGCTGCAGTATCTCTCCTCTCTGGTCTATGATTGCTGAAATTCCGGTATTGGCGCAACGGGCTATGTCCCTGCGCAGTTCTATCGCCCTCAGACGGGAATAATTCAGATGCTGCCTGTATCCTGGCGTATTGCCCCACCAGGCATCGTTGGTAATTACCGCCATCAGACCGGCACCCTCCCTCACATATCCGGTACAGTACTCAGGATAGATGGATTCATAGCAGACTGCGCAACCTACGGGAACCTCCCCTGCATGCAGCAGAGTGATTTTTTCCTGCCCCACACAGCGCCCCATCACTCCACCGAGCTTTTCGTCCAGAGGGACAAAGACAGCGGGGTAAGGGGTGAGCTCGGTACCCACGACCAGCTTGGATTTATGGAATATCTCACGCACTCCGGCAGTATCCAGCATTACTGCGCTGTTGTGGGAAACGTGCCAGCTGCCGTCGCGCCCCCGTGCAAGAGGATGCGGCCGCCTGTGCGTAGCATAAAGTTCATAGGAAGTGGCGCCGAACAGTATTCTGGAAGAAGGATGAAACTCTGCGAGCCAGCGCTTGAAATGCGACACGCTCACCGAACTTTCCTCTGAACCTATAATTAAAGGGGATGTAAAGGTTTCAGGAGCAAGGAAAAGGATAGTATCGTCTTTAGAGCGGCCCTTGCAAGCCTCATCGAACACCTTCAGGAGTACTACATCCTGCTCAGACTGGCTCATGGACTCGAACTTGCTGTACGGATCCAGATTGGGCTGTCCGGCCACAACCGAAACTGTTCCCTCGCACTTTTCTTCATAATGGTGGAAGATATGCAGGGAAAGCAGTGGCGGGAAAATCAGACACAACAGGGTAGCGGCCAGGAAAGACAGTTTTGCGGCCGGTCTTGCCATCTCTTTAACGGCACCGGATACAATGCCGAAGATCAGCAGGTTGCAGGCCCAAACCCATAGAGAACCTCCCATGGTGCCGGTAAATTCGTACCATTGCACCATTCTGGTGGAACCGGCGAAGGCGTTACCAAATGTAAGCCAGGGCCAGGAAATCTGAACATAGAAATAAAAATGCTCCCAGGTGAGCCAGAGAAAAGCCAGCAGCAGGTAAGGCAAGACCCCGGAAAGCCGCTTGCGGGAAAAGCGGAAAACCTCGAAGACCAGAGACATCTGGAAGGCATTCGCAAGAATTGCGAAGATGCCCCCGCCCACAGTGGCATTGCAAACCCAGAATGTAGTAAGGGCATTCCAGAGCACGAAAGCCGAATAGTGGCAGAAGAAATAACCCTTCATCGAGGACTCCCTTGCCAGTTTCTCGGAGAGAAGGAGCGGAACCAGGGCAAAAAGAGCCACAAAGCCGGTATGGGGCACCAGCCAGGGCAGGCTCAGCAACACTCCCGAGAGCAGGGCTAACAACCACTTTTTCATAGTTCTTCAGGCATATTTGCGGCGTAGCGGCGCCATTTGTCAAGCAGGGCCGTCATATCCTGGGGCAGTTCGGAGTCGAATTGCATCCATTTGCCGCTGACCGGATGCACGAAGCCCAAAGTACGGGCATGAAGTGCCTGCCGGGGACAAATCTCGAAACAATTGGCAATGAACTGCTTATATTTAGTATAAATGGTTCCTTTGCGGATTTCCCGGCCGCCGTATCGCTCATCGCCGAAAATGGGATGACCTATGCTGCTCATATGCACCCTTATCTGATGGGTTCTGCCTGTTTCCAGCTTGCACTCCACCAAAGTTACGAAGCCAAAGCGCTCCAGCACCCTGTAATGGGTAACTGCGTTCTTTCCTTCCTGGTCTTCGGAACATACCCGGAAGCGCAACCTGTCTGAGGGATCCCTGCCGAGAGGCGCATCTATGGTGCCGGAATCTTCCTTCACATCGCCCCAGACCACAGCGTTGTAGCGCCGGTCTATCGTATGGTCGAAGAACTGCTTCGCCAGCCGGAGCTGCGCCTCCTCCGTCTTGGAAATCACCAGCAGGCCGGACGTGTCTTTATCTATGCGATGCACGAGCATTCCCATGCGGCCGTCGTCGTCCGGAGCCGCATCTTTCAACCCCAGATGGAAGGCGAGAGCATTCACGAGGGTTCCGTCGAAGTGTCCGTGCCCGGGATGAACCACCATTCCGGCAGGTTTGTGAAGCACGATGAGTTCGTCGTCCTCGTAGCGGATATCCAGCGGAATATTCTGAGGAATAATTTCCACTCCCCGGCGGCGGTAGGGCATCACGAAACGGATGACGTCGCAGGGGCGCACTATCATATTGGCCTTGGCAGTCTTGTCTCCAAGCAGCACGAAGCCTTCTTTTATGGCGAGTTGTATCCGGTGACGGGAAGTGTCTTCCAGATGGGCGGACATATATTTGTCCAGCCGGATGGGGGCCTGCCCCTTGTCTACCTCCAGACGGAAGTGTTCAAAAAGTTCCTGACCGTTATCTTCCATTCGACTTGCTGCGGTCCAAGGTCAGATAAAGGGAGGCATTGGATCCAAGCGCAAACGGTCCTTCGGACGGACCGGGGCTCTGGGAATAAACCACCGCGCTGAGGGAATCGGCGTAGGTCCTTACGCTCTTGTCGAATTGCAGGGTTCCTATGTTCATGTAGTTCTCCTGCACCAGATCTACCGCACGCTGATATTTCTGTCCCACAACATCCGGCATCCAGGCAAATTCACTGCCGTTCGTGGAAACTCTGAGATCTATTGCAGAGCCGGCGTTGAGCTTGGTGCCGGGACGCACCGCCAGCCCCCTGTAGAGCTGCGCCAGTACCCGGTTGGAAGATATGTCGTGAACGTAGATTATGCGGCCGAGGGTGAGGTTGTTTGCAGAGAGTTCGGTTTTTGCCTGCCTGAGGGTAATCTTGCGCACATCCGGCATAGTTACCTTCATGGGAGAACTGGCATTCACCGTGAGGAAGATTCTCCGGCCCTTCTTTACATGAGCACCCGGCTCCGGATTCTGGCTGAGAACCACTCCCCTGCGGGCTTTGCGGACATACACGGAATCGGAAATCTGAACTCTCACCCCGATGAGCGACGCACCATCAACTGCCTGTGCATAAGTAAGATTGGAGAAATCCGGCACGGTAATCTCCTTATTGTGCTGGGTTGCAATCCTGAGATAGAGCCCTACCACAATCAGCACTGCGGCAACCATAAGGCCACCGAGCAGAAGATTCTTAACAATCCAGTTTCCTAAAAATTTCTTCAGGCTCATTTAAAGAACTGCATTATTCCCATCACAATAA
>JAGAAU010000219.1 GCA_017615135.1 Bacteroidales bacterium
CGTGCACCTTCCTTCTGGCGAACGGCCGCATCTACAAAGATGAGATAAAAGGGGAGACAGCCCTGCGGAGGGAACTCAGCGCCCTTCTGGATTAAGCAGGTTCTTGGGAACTGTGGGCTGGAACTCTTTCAGATAGAAAGGTTCGAAGTATGCGATGTCGCGGAAATTTGCGGCATCGTATTCTTTTTGTGCCAGCCCCGCCATCGCCCTGGCCTGGGGGCAGAAGGCTGCAAAATGCGCGTTCGAATGGGTCAGTACGGTCTTGCATTTCTCGGCACCGTCTCCGGCAAACAGCACGGGCCCGGCCTCCAGCAGTTCTGAGAAACTGTCGCTGTCGATTATTTTTGCCTCGGTGGGGCTGAGCCTGCTCCCGTCCGGGGAGAATACTGCGCAATATACCTCCATGCGGCGCGCATCGGTCATGGCTACAACAGAAGTGCAGCCCTCGGGCAGCAACCCGTCATCAATCGCCTGCGCGGCAATAACATCCGGGGTTCCTACGCTGAGCAGTTTCAGTGAGGCTCCGAAGCACAGGCCTTTTGCGCTGGAAGATCCCACCCTCAGACCGGTATAGGATCCGGGACCGGCGCTGATGCATACGGCGTCGCAGTCTTTGGCGCCCAGGCCGTATTCATCGAGCATCTCCTTGATGTAAACAGCAGTCATGGATGCGTGAACCCGCGGTTCGCTGCTGCAGCGCCGGCATACTGTCTTTCCATCTACGGCAATTGCGGTAGAACACAGTGCGCTGGAGGTCTCTATCAGGATAATCCTAGACATGCCCGGTAACTATCAGTTGTTTCACATAGGGGAAGAACCCGTTTGCAAACGCCCGCATTGCTTTCCAGAGTGAACTTTCGTCCAGGTATTCGGGCTTTACGAGCTGCCAGTGGGAATTGAAGGCGTCGAAGGCGGTGACAACCACGCTCAGGATTATGCAGGTGATGAAAAATCCGAGAATCACGCCCAGCAGACGGTTCAGCCACCCAAGGGTGGTCTTTTTTATGAGTTTGGTAAAAAGATGTCCTATGATGTACAGTACTGTTATGGTAAGAACCAGGATGATGGCGAATACGGCCACCCTCAGAAGCTCGGGCTTCCATTCCACCCACTGTGCGGCCCATAGGCTGAGAGGCGCGGAAAACCGGCTGGCCAGCCATACTCCCAGCACCACCGAGATGAACGCCACCGCCTGCCCTACGAAGCCCTTGGTGATGCCGCGCACTACTCCCGGGATGAAGCAGCATAACAGAATTATGTCAGTTATTACCATATATTTGTATAAGAATACGGAATTGATTAATTTTGCATTCTTAATTTGCAACGTTGCAAAATTAGTTAAAAACTTATGACATTCAAAGAATATAAGGGCCTGGACCTGGTGTCTACGGGGAACGAAATACTGAAGAGGTGGAAAGAAACCGACGCCTTCTCAAAGACTTTGGAACTTCGCAAGGAGTCTCCGGCTTTCATTTTCTTTGAAGGTCCCCCCTCCGCCAACGGAATGCCCGGAATCCACCATGTGATGGCCCGCTCCATAAAGGATGCGGTGTGCCGTTACAAGACCCAGACCGGTTGGAAGGTGGAGCGCAGGGCAGGCTGGGATACCCATGGCCTCCCGGTGGAGATCGGGGTTGAGAAGAAACTCGGAATCCGCAAGGAAGATATCGGCACCACCATCAGTGTGGAGGAATATAACAAGACCTGCCGCAGTGAGGTTATGAAATACACCCGGGAATGGGTGAACATGACCGAGCGCATAGGTTACTGGGTGGATATGGACGATCCGTACATCACCTACGACAACCGTTATATAGAAACCCTCTGGTGGCTTTTGAGGAAAATTTACGACAAGGGTCTCCTCTACAAGGGCTTCTCCATCCAGCCGTATTCCCCTTCGGACGGTACCGGGCTCAGCTCGCACGAACTCAACCAGCCCGGCTGCTACAAGGATGTTACAGATACCACCGTCACCGTTCAGTTCGAGAGCGAGGACGAGCCTGGAGTGTATTACCTTGCCTGGACCACCACCCCCTGGACGCTTTCTTCGAATACCGCACTCTGCGTTGGCCCTTCCATAGATTATGTGAAGGTCCGCAGCACTAATCCCTATACCGGTGCGCCTGCAGTCTATATAGTGGCGGCCGAGCTTGTAGAGAGCATATTCGGAAGCAAGATACCTTACGAGGTGCTGCCAGGCACAATCAAGGGTTCCCAGCTGGAAGGCAAACGCTATAAGCAGTTGATTCCCTGGTTCAAACCGGATGGTGACGCTTTCAGGGTGATAACCGGAGATTATGTTTCCACCGAGGAAGGTACCGGAATCGTCCATATAGCCCCTACTTTTGGAGCAGATGACAAACGGGTTGGCGAAGCTGCCGGAATCGCTCCCATGCAGCTGATAGACAAAGACGGCAAGAAGCAGGCCCTGGTAGACCGCCGCGGACGTTTCTGGCCGCTGGAAGATATGGATCCGGCTTACCGGGACACCCATGTGGCGGCGGAATATGCCGAATTCTCCGGGCGCTTTGTAAAGAACGCGTTCGACGACACTCTGCCTGCAGACGCCGCAACTTTGGACGTAGACCTTTGTGTAATGCTCAAGCAGCAGGGCAAGGCCTTCAAGATTCAGAAACATACCCACAGCTATCCCCATTCCTGGCGTACGGACAAACCCGTACTCTATTATCCCCTGGACGCATGGTTTATCAAAACCACGGCCGTGAAGGACGAGATGGTGGCGCTGAACAAGGCCATTACCTGGAAGCCTGAATCTACCGGAACCGGCCGCTTCGGACAGTGGCTGGAGAATATTCAGGACTGGAATCTCAGCCGCAGCCGTTTCTGGGGCACTCCTCTTCCCGTATGGCGTACGGAAGACGGCAGGGAAGAAATCTGCATAGGTTCCATTCAGGAGCTTTATGACGAGATAGAGAAGGCGGTTGCCGCCGGAATCATGGAGGCAAATCCCTTCAAGGCTCAGGGTTTCGTGCCAGGAGACATGTCCAAGGCCAATTACGACCGCATAGACCTGCACCGTCCTTATGTAGACAATATCTTCCTCGTAAGCCCCACCGGCCGGAAGATGACCCGCGAGCAGGATCTTATAGACGTCTGGTTCGATTCCGGCGCCATGCCGTATGCCCAGGAAGGCCTCCGCGGCCTTAATACCCCGGGCTTCGGCGCCACGGCAGACTTCATAGCCGAAGGCGTGGACCAGACCCGCGGATGGTTCTATACCCTGCATGCCATTCATACGATGGTGAGCGGCACTCCTGCGTTCAAGCGCGTGATTTCCAACGGACTGGTGCTGGACCGCAACGGCGACAAGATGAGCAAGAGGCTCGGAAACGCGGTAGATCCCTTCGAGGAACTGGACAAGTTCGGTGCAGACGCCCTGCGCTGGTATATGCTCACCAACGCCCAGCCCTGGGACAATCTCCGTTTCGACGAGAGCGGAGTAGACGAGGTTCGCCGCAAATTCTTCGGCACCCTCTACAACTCCTACTCCCTCTTTGCGCTCTATGCCAATGTAGACCGTTTCGATCCCGCCGCACCCCAGCTTCCTTCCGGCAGCCGGCCCGAATTCGACCGTTGGATGCTCAGCCGCCTGAATACGCTAGTTGCATCTACCCGTGCAGCCTACGACGATTACGACATAACTACTGCCGGGCGGCTCATTCAGGACTTTGTTTGCGACGACTTCAGCAACTGGTACATCCGTCTGAACAAGAAACGCATCTGGGGAGAGGGTATGACGGACGACAAACTTTCCGCCTACCAGACCATCTATAAGGTGCTGCAGACGGTTGCGCTGCTGTCGGCCCCCATCGCCCCGTTCTATTCCGACAGGCTCTATACAGATCTTACCGAAGGCGCGCAGAGCGTTCACTTCGAACTTATGCCCGAGGCGGATCCCACCCTGTCCGATCCCGAACTGGAAGAGAGGATGGCCCTGGCGCAGAAGGCCAGCTCCATGGTTCTCGCCCTCCGCAAGAAGGTGGGAATCAATGTAAAACGTCCTCTGCCAAGGCTTATGATTCCCGTGCTGGGAGACGAACTTAGGAGGCAGCTGGAGGCTGTCAAGCAGGTGATACTCTCTGAGGTTAACGTAAAGGAAGCGGAATTCATTACCGATACCGCAGGTGTCATCACCAAGAAAATCAAACCCAACTTCAAGACTCTCGGCAAGAAGTACGGCAAACTGATGAAGGAAATTGCCGCCGCATTCTCGCAGATGAGCCAGGAAACCATTGCCGCAATTTCAGCTTCCGAGGCTGCCTACTCCCTGACTTTGGCCAGCGGAGAGGCGGTGCTGCTGGATAAGGAAGATTACGAGATTCATTCCGAGGATATGCCCGGTTGGCTCGTAGCTTCCGAAGGCCCCCTTACCATCGCCCTGGACATTACCCTTACTCCGGAGCTGATTCAGGAAGGAACCGCACGCGAGCTGATACGCCCGATACAGAACCTGCGGCGGGCCAGCGGCTTTGACATTACAGACAGAATCAATACGGTCATCTATGCCGATGGCGCAGCATATGATGAGATAAAGGCTTCCCTCGAGCGCTTCGGGGAATATGTCTCCGCGCAGACATTGTCCCTGAGTGTGGAACTTAAGCCGCTTGCCGGGGCAGACAGCTCCGCGGCGGAAGTTGAATGGGACGAAGGCGCCATAAAGATTAAAGTAAGCAGATAAATTTCACGCACTATGGCAGAAGAAATTAAAACCCGCTATTCCGATGAGGAACTTGCCGAGTTCAAGACCATCATCGAGGAAATGTTGGAGAATGCCAAAAAGGAATATGCAACCCTGAGGGAGGTCGTAATGCACGCCTCCTCAAACGGCACGGACGACACTTCACCGTCTTTCCGCACCGTTGAGGACGACGGAGCAGACCAGCTTTCCAAGGAAGAGGCGAGCCAGATGGCGCAGCGCCAGTACAAGTTCATCCAGAACCTGGAAGCCGCGCTCGTCAGAATCGAGAACAAGACTTACGGAATCTGCCGTGTTACCGGCAAACTGATTCCCAAGGAGAGGCTTCGCCTTGTTCCCCACGCTACTCTTACCGTTGAGGCAAAGGAAATGCTTGCCAAATCTGGCCGTAACTAAGGGGGATGAAGCTTTCTAAGCAGGCAAAGCTGGTAATTCTGGGCGTTGCTCTAGTGGTTGCAGACCAGGTGATAAAGACCCTGGTCAAGGAGAACATGTTCCTTGGCGAGCAGATCAAGGTTATAGGCGAGTGGTTCAGAATATGCTTTGTGGAGAACGAAGGTTTTGCTTTCGGAATGAAATTCGGCGGAGTTGTCGGTAAATATGCCCTGAGCATCTTCAGGATTGCCCTCTTCGGTGTGCTTACCTGGTGGATAGCCAAACTCTGCAAACGGGGCGATGTGCCCACGGGGGTGCTGGTCGGCCTTACGCTTATAGACGCCGGCGCCCTCGGAAACATAATAGACTGTCTGTTTTACGGACTTATTTACACTCCCCACTATCCTTTCCTGCAGGGCAGGGTGGTGGATATGTTCTATTTCCCCATTATCCGCACCGAGAATTTCGTGTTCTTTGAACCGGTATTCAATTTTGCAGACAGCTGCGTAACGGTGGGTGCGTTCTATCTTATACTTTTCCATTGGAAATTCTTTGTCGCTGAAGACAAAAAAGCTGAGAAAAAGTGAAACTGAAGGCTGTCCTGGCTGTTATTTTGCTTTTCTCTGGCATCGGCTTCAGGGCTGCTGCCCAGTATAACATAGATTACGACATCCAGGCAATACGCCAGCTTTCCTTTCCTGAATTCATCAACGAATTCGGGAATTATACCCAGTATGTTCCGGGGGTAGGGCTGCTTACCCTCAAGCTGAGCGGTGTGAAGGGGCGTACCAACTGGGCTCGTTTCTCTACATCCGTCGCAACCAGCGCAATCCTGGTGGCCGGAGCTTCGTTCGGGCTTAAGGAGATAACTGGAAGGGAGCGTCCTAACGGAGCCGACAAACGGTCAATACCATCCGGACACTCTGTGCTGGCCTTTGCCTCCGCTGCCGCCCTGCATAAGGAATACGGCTGGAGAAGCCCCTGGTACAGCATTGGCGGTTACAGCTTTGCCATGCTTACGGCGGTGCAGCGGATAGCCACCAACTGGCACTGGATGGGCGATACCATGTTCGGCATGGTGCTGGGAATCGGCGGAGTTGAGCTCGGATACTTCCTCAACGACCTCTTCTGGAAGGAAAAG
>JAGAAU010000021.1 GCA_017615135.1 Bacteroidales bacterium
GCTGAACCGACTGCTGAGCGAAGTGCGGGTAGAAGGGATGAGCAAGACCGAAAAACTCGAATACTACAAGAATATGAGAAACTCCTTTGATATTCAATCTGAAAAGTGGTACGCCCGCCAGGAAGGTCTGGAGGAAGGACTTGCCAAAGGCGAAGAGGCCAAGGCGAAGGCCATCGCCCGCAATTTGAAGGAAATGGGCCTTTCGCCAGAACAAATTGCAAAGGCTACAGGCTTACCCGAAAACGAGATAATATAATAAATATTACAAGAATATGAATCTTCTTAAGAACAAGTACTACCTGAAAGCCCTGGAGTTCATCGCTTCCGGCCAGCTGGAAAGCCTCCCTGTAGGGAAAAATGTAATCGACGGAGACAATCTTTTCGTTAACATCAGCCAGACCAACCTGAAGAAAAGGCAGGATGCGCGGCTGGAGGTTCATAACAAATACATAGACATTCAAATACCGCTCGACGGCGCCGAACTTTTCGGAGTAAGGCAGCGCAGCGAATGCAAAAGCCCGGACGCACCGTTCAACGCTGAGAAGGACGTACAGTTCTTTGCAGACGAATTCGACGACATAATCAGCGCCCAACCGGGAGCCATCCTGGTATTCACCCCGGACATGGCGCATGCCCCGATGATCGGCGAGGGCAGCATCAGAAAAGCCATATTCAAAGTTAAGGTTTGCGAAGAATAAACTCATGAAAGTTCTAAAATTCGGCGGCACGTCCGTAGGCTCCGCTCAGAGGATGAAGGGCGTAGCTGAACTGATTTGCAAAGAAAAAGGCAATCTGGTAGTTCTCTCGGCAATGTCCGGAACCACCAACGCACTGCTGGAGATAGCATCCTACCTCAGGAACGGCAATCCGGAAGGAGCGACGGACGCCAGCCGCAGACTGGAGAAAAAATATCTCTCCCACATAACCGAACTGTACTCCACAAAAGAAATGCAGGGCAGCGCGAGGGAATTCATCAAGTCCACCTTCGCGTTCATCTGCTCATTGGGGAAGGAAGTATTCGGCAGTGCCGAAGAAAAAGCACTTGTTGCACAAGGAGAACTGATGTCCAGCCGGATGCTGGCCGATTACCTTATAGAAAAAGGAGTAAAGGCAGTGCTGCTGCAGGCGCCGGATTTCCTCAGAAAAGACTCTCAGGGAGAGCCGGACCAGCAATATCTTAAGGAAAAACTGCCCCAGATACTGAAGGCTCATAAAGAGGCCGAAGTATTTATCACCCAAGGATTTATCTGCCTCGGAGCAGATGGCCGGCCAGACAATCTCGGGAGGGGCGGATCTGACTACAGCGCTTCCCTGTTCGGGGCCGCAATCGGCGCCAGCGAGATTCTGATCTGGACCGACATAGACGGCATGCACAACAACGACCCCCGGGTAGTGGAAGGCACCCGTCCGGTACGGCATCTCCATTTTGAGGAAGCGGCCGAGCTGGGGTACTTCGGGGCCAAGATACTGCACCCCACCTGCGTACTGCCGGCAAAATTCGCAAACATACCGGTAAGGTTGCTGAACACCATGGACCCGTCGGCCCAGGGAACGGTAATCAACAACGAATCCGACCCCGGAACCATAAAGGCAGTGGCTGCCAAGGACAACATCACCGCAATCAGCATAAAATCGTCCAGGATGCTGCTGGCACATGGTTTTCTGCGAAAAGTATTCGAGATTTTCGAGAGCTACAAAACACCTATCGACATGATTACCACCTCCGAAGTGGGAGTTTCCATGTCTATAGACGACACAACCCAGCTCAAGGGTATTGTGCAGGACCTGCGACGCTACGGTTCCGTGAGCGTAGACAGCGACATGTGCATAATCTGCGTAGTTGGCGACATGGATTGGGAGAACGTAGGCTTCGAATCGCGCGCCATGGACGCAATGCGCGACATTCCGGTACGCATGGTATCCTACGGAGGGAGCAACTGGAACATCTCCTTCCTGATTCGAGAAGAAGACAAGGAGCGGGCCCTGAAATCTCTCAGCAAATGCCTTTTCAACGATGCTCAAGGGTGATTTTCCTCTTAAAAGTTTCGAGGGGGTACGCACCCCTTTCTACTGCTACGACCTGCAGTTGCTGGGACGCACGCTGGACCGTCTGCAGAGCATACTGACGGCTAACCCCGATTACCGCCTGCACTACGCCGTAAAGGCGAATTTCAACCCGAGGATACTGTCGATAATTGCATCCAGAGGGTTCGGTGCAGACTGCGTGAGCGGCGGCGAGATAAATGCGGCGCTGGCGGCCGGCTTCTCCCCGGACGGAATAGTATTCGCGGGGGTGGGAAAAAGCGACGAAGAGATACTGCTCGGGCTACGGAAAGGCATATCCCGCTTCAATGTTGAATCCGAAGCGGAATTGCGGGTGATTTCCGAGCTGGCGGTCTCTCTGGGCACGAAAGCGCGGGTGAGCCTGCGAGTCAATCCCGACATAGGCGCCCATACTCACGCCAACATCACTACCGGGCTGGCAGAAAACAAGTTCGGCATCAGCTACGAACAACTGGAAAACGTTCTGCAACTGGCCCTGAACCTGGAAGGGATTGAATTCAAGGGACTGCATTTCCATATTGGTTCGCAGATTCTGGACATGGCGGATTTCGTGGCTCTGTGCAACCGGATCAACAGACTGCGCTCAGATTTGGAGGCTAAAGGGCTGCCGACCGGAGACATAAACGTGGGCGGAGGGCTCGGAATAGATTACATGCACCCCAACCATAAGGACATTGCCGATTTCGAGGGCTGGTTCGGGACCTTCTCGAAGTTCCTGGACAGAAGGCCGGGAGTGCAGTTGCACTTTGAACCGGGCCGCAGCATAGTTGGCCCGTGCGGAACGCTCATCAGCCGGGTGCTGTACGTAAAGGAAGGCACAGGGAAGCGTTTTGCGATTATAGACGGCAGCATGACGGAGCTGGTGCGCCCTGCCATGTACAAAGCATATCACAGAGTGGAAAATCTCAGTTCGGAAGGCCCCGAGACGGTTTACGACGTAGTAGGTCCTGTGTGCGAAAGTTCAGATGTTTTTGCGGTCGCAACCACCCTCAACGAGTGCCACAGAGGTGACCTCATAGCCATCCGAAGTGCCGGCGCCTACGGCGAATCCATGGCATCAGGATACAATTGTCATCCTCTGCCGGAAAGCCTTTTTATCTGACTTCTTGCAATTTTGCCGCAAAAACACTAAATTGCGGTGATTTGGTTAGAAGTTAGATTTTTATGGAAATCATCGTTAAAGTAGCCGGAGAGGCCGATTGCAGATATGCCGAAGAAATCTGCGAAGAAATTTATCTGTCTTCCCTGGAGAGAAAGACCGGTATAGCCAAAAGGACTCCGGAGTACATCAAGGAAAAAATCAATGCCGGAAAGGCGGTGATAGCCGTCACCGACACGGGCGAGTTCGCAGGATTCTCCTACATCGAATCCTGGGGGCATAAAACCTTCGTGGCAAACTCCGGACTGATTGTAGCCCACCCTTTCCGCGGAATGGGCATTGCCAAACGCATCAAGGAGCAGACCTTCATGCTGAGCCGCAAGCTGTTTCCCGATGCAAAGATTTTCTCCATCACCACAGGCGCGGCGGTAATGAAGATGAACTACGAGTTCGGATTCCGCCCTGTGCCTTACACCGAGCTTACAGACGACCCTGAATTCTGGAAAGGATGCGAGGGTTGCCGTCATTTCGACATTCTGCAGAGCCACGATTACAAGATGTGCATCTGCACCGGCCTGCTCTATGACCCCAAGGAGCA
>JAGAAU010000220.1 GCA_017615135.1 Bacteroidales bacterium
GGAGGTACGAGACGACCGGTCTCGGGATCCCTCTTGCACTGCTCGGGCTTGAACTTGTAGGCACCGTGGGAAGTACCGATGGAGATGGCCAGGGAGTCGCAGCCGCTGCGGGTGGCGAACTCGATAACCTCTTCGGGCTTTGTGTAGTGGGATTCCTCGGCGGAGACTTCGTCTTCAACTCCGGCGAGCACTCCGAGTTCGGCCTCTACTGTAACATCGTACTGATGGGCATAATCCACAACTTTCTTGGTGAGCGCGATGTTCTCTTCGAAGGGCAGGGAGGATGCGTCGATCATTACGGAAGAGAAGCCCATATCCACGCAGCTCTTGCAGAGTTCGAAGCTGTCGCCGTGGTCCAGGTGAAGGCAGATCTGGGGTTTCTCCCAACCAAGCTCCTTGGCGTACTCCACTGCACCTTCCGCCATGTAGCGGAGAAGTGTCTGGTTCGCATAGTTGCGTGCGCCCTTGCTAACCTGCAGGATAACGGGGGATTTGGTCTCCGCGCAGGCCTGGAAGATAGCCTGCAGCTGTTCCATATTGTTGAAATTGAAAGCGGGAATGGCGTAGCCACCCTTTACCGCCTTTGCAAACATCTCACGGGTGTTTACAAGGCCCAGTTCCTTGAAAGATACCATTTTAATGAATTGATTTTTATGATTTTCATTTATAACATTTTCTTTTTCTTGAAGACGAACCACAGGATGAACACCAGCAGCAGCATGAAGCCGAAGATGGCTATCCAGGCCCACCATTTGTTCTGGGCCGGAAGCGCTACGTTCATGCCGTAGAAACTGGCCACGAGTGTGGCAGGCATGAGCAGCAGGGATATGAAGGTGAATATCTTCATTATCCGGTTCTGGTCCAGGTTGATGATACCCACAACGGTATCCTGCAGGTACTCCAGCCTTTCGAAGGCGAAGTTGGTGTGGTTTATCAGCGAAGCTATATCCTGGAGGATGACGTTGAAGCTCTCGCGCAGTTCGGGATCCTTGGGGCAGCGCTTGCTCTTCATGTAGTTGGACAGCAGACGCTGCTTGTCCACCACGTTCTCCCGCACGAACATCGCGTTTTCCTGCAGCTGGTTAATGTCCAGGAGGAACTCTTCGTTGATGTCTTCCTGCTGGTTTATGCGCTTGCTGAACTGGCTCACGTCATTGGAGATAAGCTCCACGATATCGGCGTCCAGGTCTACTCGCTTATCCATGATTTCCAGGAAGATATGCGCTCCGTCCGGGAATTCCTCCGGGCGGGCCTGCAGCCTGAGCTGAAGAGTGTCGAAAGACCGCAGGGGGTTCTCCCTGAGGGTGGTTACGCAGCCGGGGGTAAGGATGAATGAAACCGGATCCATGGTCATCTCGTCGCCGGCGGGGGAGAGGAAGTTCGTGTTTACGAAGACAGCGTCCCCGTCTTCAGAATAGCGGGAAGAGCTCTCGATTTCCTCGGCTTGCGCGCGACTCTGGATTTCTGTGCCGAGGAAAGTTTCTACGGCGCGTTTTTCTTCTCCGGTGGGGGTTATAAGGTCTATCCAGAGCACGGAACCCCTGTCCAGGGTGCCGAGTTCATCCAATGACCGGACGAGAATGATGTCCGAAGCTTGTCTGTAGAAAATCCTGATCATTCCTCTTCCAGCTTTTAATTTCCGGTTCAACCTGCAAATGTAGTTAAAAAGTTTCTTATATTTGCCCTTGTATGGAAGAAACAATACAGATTATTTATTACATCGGCCTGGTTTCAGGTATAGTTTTCGTGATAATGCAGATTTTCCAGCATCCCTGGATGTGGTTTATGGATCTGCTTATGCTTTCCTGCGTTATGGCCGGCGCCATTTACAAACATCTCTGGGCCAACTCCCTTCTGGACGCCTATTTTATTGTCATGGCCATAGTGGGGATAGTTAAATGGAGACGCATAGCCTCGCATGGCACACAGAAGAAAAAGACCGAAATACGCATTCAGAAGATGCCGGCATGGGTGGCCTGGACCAGCGCCGCCATAGCCTGCGCCGGAGTTCCGCTAATCTGGTATCTGTTAACATTCACAGATGACCCGGAACCCATTCTGGACGCCTTCTCTTTCACTTTCGGCATCATAGCCGCCTGGTGGCTTGCAAGGGCCTATCTATTCCAGTGGCTGGGCTGGATAGCGTCCAACGTGTTCCTGGTTTGGATGTTCTTCGACCAGGGTGCAGTGCCTCTGGCGCTGATGTATGCGTTCTGTGTCTGCACCTCCGTGTATGGCTTTATCCACTGGAAGACCAAGGGAAAGGTAATAGACGGAAATGCCGGTCCCGATGAAGGATAATTTTACATCTGAAGTGTTGCGGGATGCAGTGGAGGCTATCGGCTCCCTGCCCGGAGTAGGCCGCAGGAGCGCCCTGAGGCTTGCCCTGCACCTGCTTTCGCAGCCCCCTGAAAATATCGAGCGTTTCTCCCGTGCGGTAGGGCGGCTGGCTACGGACGTGCACTTCTGCCGGGTGTGCAATATGGTCAGCGATTCCGAACTCTGTCCGGTCTGTGCCGATTCCCGGCGGGACCCTTCCACCATCTGCGTGGTGGAAAACGCCGGAGACGCTATGAGCATAGAGGCGACAGGGCAGTTCAACGGGGTGTATCACGTGCTGGGCGGCATCATCTCTCCAATCAACGGTCTGGGCCCCTCGGACATAGATATCGAAGGGCTGGTGCGCAGGGTTGCGGAGCTCCCGGAGGCGGAGGTGATTTTTGCCATGAGCGGCGATGTGGAGGGGGAGACCACGGCATTCTACATATATCGCAGGATAGCCCGTGAGGGGGTTAAAGTCTCTACCCTTGCCAGGGGGCTGGGCTTCGGCGACAATCTGGAATATGCCGATTCCCTTACCCTCGGACGCTCGCTTGCCAACCGGCAGATTTTCAAGCCTCTGTGAGAGGCTTTTTTATTTGATTTTCTGAAAAATAGCGCTATATTTGCACGCTTTTGGCCGGGCGTGTTCCCGGCGGAGTACAAAACATATTGTTAAACAACTAATTTTCAAACATTTGTATTATGGCAGAAAATGAAAACAAATTGCCCCTGAATGCATCTGTCGCTCCCGAAGACTTCAACTGGGAAGCCTTTGAGGAAACCGATGTTTACGGAGGCTCACGCAAGGCTGAGATTGAGGCCGAGTACGACAGGACCCTCTCCCGCATCGTGGAAGGTGAGGTCGTGGAAGGCGAGGTTACCTCTATCAACAAGCGCGAAGTGGTGGTTACCATCGGAGGTAAGAGCGAGGGCGTTATCCCCGCTACCGATTTCCGCTACAACGCAGATCTGAAAGTTGGCGACAAGGTGGAGGTTTA
>JAGAAU010000221.1 GCA_017615135.1 Bacteroidales bacterium
CTGTAAATGTAGATACCCTCATAGATGAGGCCCAGACCCGCATTTACGACGCAATCCGCTCAAACAAGCGCAAGGAAGTCCAGGATATAGGCAGCATCATCAACGAGGCTATGGCCAGCATCCAGGACATGCAGGGCAGCGACGGTCTGAACGGTGTGCCGTCCGGGTTCCACTCCATAGACAAGGTTACCATGGGCTGGCAGCCGACGGACCTTATCATCCTCGCCGCCCGTCCTTCCGTGGGAAAGACCGCCTTTGCGCTCAATCTGGCCAGGAATGCGGCGGTGGATTTCCATATCCCCGTGGCCTTCTTCTCCCTTGAAATGTCTGCCGTGCAGCTCGCCAAGCGCCTTATGACCAGCGAGTCCGGGCTTGGCGCAGACAAAATCAAAGGCATACGCAAACTGGAAAACTATGAATGGGAGCAGCTGGACTACCGTCTTAAGAACCTTATCAACGCGCCCCTGTACATAGACGACACTCCCGGTATGCAGCTTTCAGAATTCCGTACCAAGGCCAAGAGTCTGGTAAAGAACAAAGGCGTGCGCCTGATTGTGGTAGACTATCTGCAGCTCATGCAGGGGCCCGTGGAACTGAGAGGCATGCGTGAGCAGGAAGTGGCCGCAATTTCCAGAACCCTGAAAGCTACCGCCAAGGAGCTGGACGTGGCGATTATTGCGCTTTCCCAGCTGTCCCGCCAGTCTGTTCAGAGGCAGGGAGGCAACGGCAAACCCGTGCTGAGCGACCTTCGCGAGTCCGGTTCCATAGAGCAGGATGCCGATATGGTCATCTTCATTCACAGGCCGGATTATCAGGGCCTGTCTGAAAGCGAGGAAGACCGCGGCAAGGCACAGATACTCATTGCCAAGCACCGTAACGGCGAGGTCTGCGACATAGATATGAAGTTCCGCAGCGGTGAAGTGCGTTTTACCGATATCGACGACGCTCTCGACGCCCAGGCGGCCCGTATGGTGGAATCCTCTATGAACAGCAGTGACCAATGGTAGAAAAGTCTGATATTTCCCATAAAGGGCGAATAGTCGAGATTACCCCCGAGTTTACGACTGTAGAGATTGTTTCAGAAGCGGCCTGTGCCGGCTGTCATGCGGCCGGTTTCTGCGGGCTCTCCGGTTCGGCTACCAAGGCTGTGCGCGTGCCCACTGTCTCATATCCCCTTCGGCAGCTTGGCCAGGAAGTGGAACTTGTGATACGCAAATCTATGGGATACAAGGCCGTATGGCTCGCATACGTGTTCCCCCTTATTGTACTGCTGGCCGTCCTTTTAGGTCTCGTAGCCCTTGGTGCCGGTCAGTTGGAGGCTGGCCTTTCGGCTCTTGGTGCCGTGGCAGTCTATTACCTGCTTCTCTGGATTTTCAGGGACAGGCTTTCAAATGAATATTCATTCCACATTAAAGATACGCTATGACGTCAGTTATCGTTTGGACCATAGTGATTCTCTCCTGTCTTGGACTGATACTCGCCATTATCCTGTTTTTGGTGGCGAAGAAGTTTAAAGTGGAGGAGGATCCTCGCATAGACGAGATAGAGAAGGCCCTGCCAGGGGCCAATTGCGGCGGTTGCGGTTATGCGGGCTGCCGTGCCTTCGCGTCTTCAGCAGTTGCGGCTCCCAACCTGGACGCTCATTTCTGCCCAGTCGGCGGCAATGAGGTGATGAAGAAGGTTGCGGCCGTTCTGGGTATTGAAATTGCCGAAAAGGCACCTCAGATTGCTGTGCTTCGTTGCAACGGCAGTTGTACGAACAGGCCCCGCACCAATGTTTACGACGGACTTCAGTCTTGTCGCGTGAAGGCTCAGCTCTACAGCGGCGACACTCTCTGTCCGTACGGATGCCTGGGTTGCGGAGACTGCGTGGCGGCCTGTCAGTTCGGCGCCATCAGCATGAACCCCGAAACCCTGCTCCCGGAAATAGACGAGACAAAGTGTACTGCCTGCGGAGCCTGCGTCAGGGCCTGTCCCAGAAAACTGCTGGAACTGCGCGCCAAAGGACCTCGCGGGATGCGCGAGTATGTTGCCTGCAGCAACCGCGACAAGGGACCGGATGCCCGCAAGGCCTGCAAAGCTTCCTGCATAGGTTGCGGAATGTGTTTCAAGACCTGCACCCACGGAGCAATCGTACTGGAAAACAATCTGGCGTACATAGATTTCAGCAAGTGTAAACTCTGCCGCGAATGTGAGGCCGTTTGCCCTACGGGAGCCATCCACGGGGTTAATTTCCCTAAGGAACTGGACAAGGCTGCGGTGAAGGAGAGGATAGCTAAAAGAAAGGAGGCCGAAAAATGAGTAAGATAACTTTTTCCCGTGGCGGAGTTCATCCCCACGACAATAAACTTGCCCGCGAGTGCCGAATAGAGGTACTTCCCCTGCCTCCTGTGATGTATGTCTCGATGGCTCAGCACCTCGGAGCTCCTGCCAAGCCCATAGTGGCCCCCGGAGACTTCGTGAAGGCCGGTCAGGTAATCGCCGAACCGGGCGGTTTCATTTCCGCTTTCGTGCATTCTCCCGTCAGCGGTACCGTTAAATCCGTGGCTCCCCGCAAAGACCTTGCTGGCAATCCCGTAATGCACGTGGAAATTGCTGTCGAGGGCGATGTCTGGATGGACGGAATAGACCTTTCCGATACTCTCGTAACCGCTCTTCCTGAAGACAGGGACGCGGTGCTGGCAAAAATCAAGGAATGCGGAATAGTAGGCCTTGGAGGTGCAACTTTCCCCACCCATGTAAAACTTGCTCCGCCTCCTGGAAAGACCGCAGAGTGCCTTATTATCAACGGTACCGAGTGCGAGCCCTTCCTTACCAGCGACTATCGCATTATGGTCGAGCGTCCCAGGGAGATACTGGTGGGTGCTGCAATCATGCAGAATGTGCTCGGAGGCTGCCGTTGTGTGATAGGTATCGAAGAGAACAAGCCCGAGGCTATAGCCATAATGAAGAAGGCCATAAAGGAGCTTGGATACGAGAAGCGCATGAAGGTGGCTGTGCTTAAGAAGCGTTATCCGCAGGGCGGTGAGAAGCAGCTTATAGATGCTGTAATGCGCCGTCAGGTGCGTTCCGGCGGGCTGCCGATAGATGTTGGCGCGGTGGTGCAGAACGCCGGCACCGCCCTGGCCGTTTACGAAGCCGTCCAGAAGAACAAACCCCTTGTTACAAACGTTCTTACAGTTACGGGTAAGAGTCTTCCCGAGAGTCGTCAGCACAACTATCTCTTCCGTATCGGAATGCCTCTTTCCTATATCATTGAACAGGCAGGTGGCGCTCCGGAAGGTGCCGTAAAACTGGTCAGCGGCGGTCCTATGATGGGGAAGGCTGTTTCCAACCCCGATGCTGCAACCGTAAAGGGATCTTCTTCACTGTTGTACCTCGACGCCGCAGACACCATGCGAAAGAGCGCTTCTTCCTGCATACGCTGCGGCCGTTGCGCCGATGCCTGCCCCATGGGGCTGGAACCCTTCCTCCTGAACAGGCTCGCCAAGGTCTCCGATATGGACGGGCTGGAAGCCAATGCCGTGCAGGACTGCATAGAATGTGGCTGCTGCCTTTATTCCTGCCCTGCCAACATTCCTCTGCTGGATAATATCCGCGTAGCTAAGGGCCAGGTACTTGGCATAATCAGGGCGCGTGCCGCCGCTAAAAAACAGTAGATTATGGAAAAACTCGTCATATCTCCAAGCCCGCACATACACTCCAGTGCATCTACCCGTTCCATAATGAGGGACGTGCTTATTGCGCTGGCACCTGCCGAAATCCTTTCGGTGCTGGTTTACGGCTGGTCTGAACTTCTGGTCCTTGCCGTTGGAATCACCTCCTGCGTCCTGCTGGAATGGGCAATTACCAAATGGATGCTCCGCAAACCATCCACCATCGGCGACCTTTCCGCTGCGGTTACCGGTTTGCTTCTGGTCATGAACGTTCCGTCCAGCACTCCATGGTGGATAGTTGTAATAGGTTCGATAGTAGCTATCGGCATTGCCAAGATGAGCTTCGGCGGAATCGGGCAGAACATTTTCAATCCCGCCATTACCGCCCGCGTGTTCCTGCTGGTGTCGTTCCCGCGGCAGCTTACAGACTGGAGCGTGAGCCAGGGTTTCATCCACGCCACCGACGCCATCTCCGGAGCCACCCTTCTGGGAGTTTACGGTGAAGGCGGAATGGAGGCTCTTACAGCGATAGGTTACCCCGAGAATCACAAGATGTTTATGGATATTGGCGGCAGTGCCGGGGAAATCTCGGCCGCCCTGCTTCTGCTGGGTTTCATTTATCTGCTTATCCGCAAGGTGGTTAAACCATGGATACCCCTATCTATCATCGGTACGGTGTTCGTCGTTTCTACAATTTTCTATTTTGTGAATCCTGAGGTCTATACCGGCCCTGTGTTCAACCTGCTTACCGGCGGTGTGCTGCTGGGCGCCTTCTTTATGGCAACAGATTATGTAACTTCGCCTATGAGCACGCTCGGAGGCGTCATCTACGGTATCGGTATAGGTGTAATCCTGATGATGATACGCTACTTTGGTTCCTATCCGGAGGGCGTGTCGTTCGCCATCCTTATCATGAACTGTTTTGTGCCTCTGTTCAACAGGTGGTTCCATCAGAAAAAATTCGGGAGGGCATAGTCTATGGCAGCTAAATCTACACTTGTGAATATGGCGCTCTGCCTGTTCGGGGTTTGCCTGGTCTGCTCGGCAATTCTCGCCGGCACCTACGCCCTTACCAAGAATCCCATAGAGGAGGCCTCGCGCAAGGCTCTCAAAGAGGCGCTTTCAAAGGTCCTTATGGCGGAAGGGGAGATTTCTTCCGAAGCCGCCTATATAGACCTGGACGGCGTAAACTACGAATACTACACCCAGACGGCGGAAGCCGATTCTGCCGTGTGCTGGGCAGTTAAATCTACTGTTATCGGTTTCGGCGGTCCCCTTACCCTGCTGGTTGGTGTGGAAAGGAACGGAGTGGTTCATGCCACTAAGGTTCTGTCTCACAGCGAAACTCCGGGACTCGGCGCCAAGTGTGAGACCGAGGAATCGTTCATCCGCCAGTTCGAGGGCTTCGAGAGTGCTTCCCGCAGCCTGAAGGTGCGCAAGGACGGCGGCGAGATAGATGCTATTACCGCTTCTACAATTACTTCCAGGGCATACGCCAAGGCTGTCGAAAATGCTGTTGCGGTTGCCGCTAAAATTCAGGAGGGCCTGCAATGAGTAAGTTTTCAATTTTAACCAAAGGCCTGGTAAAGGAGAATCCGACCTTTGTCCTGCTGCTCGGAATGTGTCCCACGCTGGCTACCACCACTTCCGCCATCAACGGTCTGGAAATGGGTCTCGCCACCATGTTCGTGCTCATTCTCAGCAATATAGTCATATCCCTCATAGCCCCGGTGGTTCCGGATAAGGTGCATATCCCGGCCTATATCGTGGTAATTGCCACCTTTGTTACGGTGCTTCAGCTGGTTATGCAGGCTTTCACTCCGCAGGTGTATTCCACCCTCGGGCTCTTTATTCCGCTTATCGTCGTGAACTGTATCGTCCTTGGCCGTGCAGAGGCTTTTGCCGGCAAGAACGGTGTGGTGGACAGTGCGTTGGACGGCATCGGCATCGGTATCGGTTTTACCCTTGCCCTGACAGTCATCGGTATTGTCCGTGAGATTCTGGGCAGTGGTTCCGTGTTCGGGTTCAAGTTCATCGCCGGAGACGGTATCCTTGCTTTCGTTATGGCTCCGGGTGCGTTCATCGTCCTGGGTTATCTGCTTGTGCTCTTCAATAAAATCGCCAAAAAACAGTAGGCTATGGAATACTTCCTTATTATCATATCGGCGATATTCGTCAATAATATCCTCCTGGCGCAGTTCCTTGGTGTCTGCCCCTTCCTTGGAGTTTCCAATAAGCTTTCTACCGCCACTGGAATGTCCGGTGCCGTCTGCTTCGTCATTACGCTCGCAACTCTGGTCACCTGGCTTATCAATACCTATCTGCTGGTTCCGCTCAAGCTCGAGTTCCTGCAGACCATAGCGTTCATCCTGGTGATTGCCGCGCTGGTGCAGATGGTGGAGATAGTGTTGAAGAAGATCAGTCCCGCGCTGTATTCCGCCCTGGGCATCTTCCTGCCGCTCATTACTACTAACTGTGCGGTACTGGGTGTGGCTATAACTGTGGTAACCAAGCAGTTCACCTTCGGTGGAGAGGCTCACCTTCTGAATCTTGGCGAGTCTATAGTCTATGCTGTGGCTACATCTCTCGGCTATGGTCTTGCTATGATACTTTTTGCAGGTATCCGCGAGCATCTTGCCATGAACGATGTGCCCAAGGCCTTCAAAGGGCTCCCCATCGCCCTCATCTCCGTCGGCATCATGGCCCTCGCCTTCCTGGGCTTCTCCGGAATGGTTTAGTGGCTGCCCGATTTGGCAGTTTGGTTTCCTCTGGGTGCCTTCCGGCCCCTGTTCGGGCGGGTGCGGGGCACGAAAATGGTCAAAAAGCCCTGTTTTTGAGGAAAACCGTGTACCCTGGGTACACAAAACCCTTCAAAAATGGCCTAAAATGAAGAAAATGGCGTACCTGCCTTCGAACCCCTCCGGCAGAGAGTATGCCGCGCATGAATCTTCACTTCGTTCATCCCTCCCAAGCAAAGCTTGGGCCCCCCCCCATTCACATGGTCATGGGCGACCATGGATTCCTGACGGCATACTCTCTGCCGGAGGGCACGCACTACGTTCGTCAGTGCTGTCAAACGCGGTGAATTCGCAGGGGATTCAGCCATCGGCCGGTTGTTTTCTTGTAGTCCAGATATTCCTGGCCGAAATCGGCTTCCAGGCGCTTTTCTTCCGAACGCACCTGCAACATCATCATTACTGCAATCGCTGCAAAAACCAGCAGCGGCCACCAGCTCCATAAGGCAATCAGTACGCCGATATAATAGAGATAAGTTCCAGACAACATCGGGTTCCGGCTCAACTTATACGGGCCATCCGTCATCAAGTGCCTGGTCCTCGGGGCTACCTCATGCCCCATCGCATCAAACGGATTCCCTTTCCCGACGCGCTTCATATATACAATGCTCCAAACGCTGAGGGCCAAGCCTGTCAATGCGATGAGTGTCGCCAGAGATAATCGCACAACCGGCAAATCTGCAAATGACGGCATCCCAGCCACCCACCACATCAGTGCAGGAATTCCCAAAATGAAAATGACAAAGCCCAGGAAGTATCCAAATATCTGTTTCATAGCCCCAATTAAATATGGCTTCTGCAAATTTAGAATTTTTTTTAACTTAGCACTTTGGTAATCTTACAACTTCAGTACTATGAAAAAGCTAATTATTCTCTCGTTTCTTGTACTTTCAGCATTCGCTTTAAATGCCCAATCTGTTACCGGGTCGTTCCAGCCGATAGAAAATGAAGCACGGGTCAACTTAGTGATCGATTTATCGGCAACAGACATAATGGGCATGACCGAAGAAGCTTTTGCCGAGTACGAAAAAGATTGGAAACAGGATAAGAAAACAATCCTTTATCTTATAACCTCCAACGCAAACAAAATGACAGACAACAACCCCAGACTGGGGGCTTATAGTGATGCTGATTACACCATCAGGCTTGTAATTCGGGCAATAGACGTTAAGGGAAACTACGACTGCGATGTCATCCTTGAAAAAGGTGAAGACGTTATTGCTAAAGGAATAGGATTGTATTCAAAGGGAGGGAAGTTCGGAACAAAACTGAACCTTATGAAAGATGGTGCCGCAGATACAGGGAAAAAACTTGGCCGATTCATATCTTCTCAATTATGATTTCTCGTTTGAATAAAGTTTTATGCGTAGCGCTTCTGATGTGCGCAAGTGTAGTTGCGAACGCTGAGGTGCAGGATTGGGATTTGGTGGAGCATAATTTTTCGCTGGGAGGAGGCATTTTTATGGAGAGCGGAAGTACCAGCGTGAATCCGGGGTTTGTTTCCAGATTCTCCTACGGTGCAGACTTCCGTTTTCATAAAAATTGGTCTGTCATGCCTGGAATAACCATAACCAGTTGCAAGGGAGACATGAGCAGGTGGGGAGCCATCAGCGGAGTAAGGGACGGTTTTGTTACTACGGAAATATTCTGCCAGATGCGCTGGCATGTCTATCATGGGGATAATTTCGAAGTTGCATTCAGCGCCGGACCCGAAATGTCCTGTATGCTGATGCCGGCAAAGTACATTGTTGAATACAATCCTTCAGCTCCGCTTCACGGACAAAGGAAATACCGTATCCTTGACCTGGGACTCAAACCCGGGATAATGTTTATGCACGGAGAGCACTGGCAGTGGGGAATCGACCTTTCAGTCGGTCTTCTGAACCGGCTGATCCAGTATCCTAAACACAACATCACCGGAGATGCCTACCTTAGCGCCGTGATGCTTGCAATTGGATATCGATTTTAAGATACTCTGAAATTCGTGACCCGCAGGAGTCCGGAGTCTAATATTTTTTGAAATATCGCTTGC
>JAGAAU010000222.1 GCA_017615135.1 Bacteroidales bacterium
CATCGGTCATCTTGCCTTCCAGGGCAAGCAGGCACTCGTCGTCCGGGAGTACGTTAAAGTCTCCGAGCAGCACCATGGGCGTACCGGGCTTGAGTCCGGAAAGCCTGTCCACTATAAGGGCGAGTCCGTTGCGCCTGGCATCCACTCCGCGATGGTCCAGATGGGTATTTACGACTATGAAGTCTTTGCCGCCGCTTTCCCTGAGCTGCGCCCATACTGCAATGCGGGGGTACTTGCCATCCCAGCCGGTAGAAGGCTCGTCCGGAGTCTCGGACAGCCAGAACATTCCCTTGTCAAGCAGTTCGAAGTCTGCCGCCCTGTAGTAGATACCTACCCTTTCTCCCTGTTCCTTTCCATCTTCCCGGCCGATACTGAACCCGGTGTAAGCCGTACAGGTGGAATCCAGATACTCCACGTGCTCCGGACAAACCTCCTGAATGCCCACCACGTCTGGCTGAATTGTCTCGAGCATTGCGGCAGTTGCGTCGCAGCGGTTGTTCCAGCAGTTCTCACCATCGTTGGCGTAAACATTGCGGATGTTGAAAGACATAATCTTTACCGTTGTGTCCTCCTTGCAGGATACAAGGATGAAAAGCGGCAGAACGGCTGCCAGCAGGAAAAGAAAACTGATTTTTTTCATAGTGTATTAATTAAGGGCTGAAATGGCGCGTCTCCAACCTGCAATCAAGGCATCTACCTGCCCGGCAGGGGCAGATGGCCTGAAACATCCGGCAGAGCCACGCATCAGCGACAGTATTTCATCTTTACCGCTCCATATTCCGGCACCTATTCCGGCAAGGCAGGCTGCCCCGAACGCGGTAGTTTCAGTAACAACGGGACGAACCACCTCGCAGGAAAGTATATCGGACTGGAACTGCATCAGCAGATTGTTGCGGGAAGCCCCGCCATCCACCTTCAGGGACGAGAGTTTTATGGATGAATCCTTCTCCATCGCATGCACTACGTCCATAACTTCATAGGCTATGCCCTCAAGAGCCGCCCTGGCTATGTGCCCCGCGGTAGTGCCCCGGCTTATTCCGCTTATGCTGCCGCGAACATCCGGAACCCAGTACGGAGCCCCGAGCCCGGTAAGCGCAGGCACGAAATACACTCCGCCATTATCGGGAACGCTGAGCGCAAGGGACTCCACCTCGGCGGAATCGCGTATGATTCCAAGGGAGTCCCGGAGCCACTGCACCACAGAACCTGCCACGAACACACTGCCCTCCAGGGCATATTCGGCCGCATCGGAACCAATCTTCCAGGCAACCGTTGTGAGCAGGTTATTCTTTGAGAGTACCGGCCGCTGTCCGGTGTTCATAAGCAGGAAGCAACCGGTGCCATAGGTGTTCTTAACCTCTCCGGGAGAGAAGCATAACTGGCCGAAAAGTGCTGCCTGCTGATCTCCCGCCATACCGGAAACCGGCACTTCCCCGCCGCCGGGCAGACTCACCGTGCCGTAGATTTCAGCCGACGGGCGCACTTCCGGCAGCATTGAAGCCGGAATGCCGAAAAGCTCAAGCAGCTCACTGTCCCATTCAAGGGTGTGAATATTGAAGAGCATGGTTCTGGACGCATTGGACACGTCCGTAGCGTGTATCCTGCCCTTGCTGAGTTTCCATAACAGCCAGCTGTCTACGGTTCCGAAGCGGAGGTTTCCTGCATCGGCGCGCTCCCTCGCTCCCGGCACATTGTCCAGTATCCACTTGATCTTGGCGGCACTGAAATACGGGTCTGCAACCAGCCCGGTCTTCTGCCTGATCTGTTCTTCCAGCCCCCGGGCCTTCAATTCTGCACAGAAAGCGGCAGTGCGCCTGTCCTGCCAGACTATGGCATTGTATACAGGCTGACCGTCCGCAGCGTCCCAGACCACTACAGTTTCCCGCTGGTTGCTGATGCCTATTGCGGAAGGGCGTTTGTCCGGGTTCTGCTCCAATACTTCGCGCATAACCGCAGCCTGCGAGCCCCAGATATCCTCAGGAGCCTGTTCCACCAGCCCCGGCGAGGGAAAAATCTGGGGGAATTCGTGCTGGGCGGAAGCCACCGGCGTTCCGTGCGTATCGAAGAGTATGGCCCTCGAACTGCTGGTACCCTGGTCAAGGGCAAGAATATACTGATTCATATCTGCAAAAATAATATTAAATTTGCGTATTACACCTTATACTGTTATGACAGAATTCAAACTTAAGTCCGCAGACGGCGCAGTTTCTCTCAGCGTGGCGGTTTTTATGCCGGAAAGCAGCCCGAAAGGCATAGTTCAGATAGTGCATGGAATGTGCGAACACAAGGAAAGGTACTACCCCTTCATGGACTTCCTGAGAGAGAACGGATATGCTTCCATAATCCACGACCAGCGCGGACACGGGGCTACAGTCTCCTCCCCCGAAGATCTGGGTTATATGGGTAAAGACGGATGGTTGGCCCTGCTGGACGACGTAAAGACCGTAAACGGATATATCCGGGAAGCCTGTCCAGGTCTGCCGCTCACTCTTTTCGGGCACAGCATGGGCTCGCTGGTAGTGCGTTGCTACACAAAACGTTACGATTCCACCATAAACCGTCTCTTCGTTTGCGGCAGCCCCTCCGACAACCCTGCCAAAGGGGCCGGTGCCGTGCTTGCAACGCTCTTCGGAGTGCTGCGCGGCTGGCACTACAGACCTAAACTACTGAATACCATCTCCTTCGCAGGATACAACAAGGGTTTTGAAGGCGACGGATTCAGTCGCGCCTGGGTTTGCTCAGACACTGAGGTTCTGGAAAAATACCACAACGACCCCCTGTGCAGATTCAGATTCACCTCAGACGGTTTTCTGAACCTGATGAAACTGGTTCAGGACTGCTATTCACAAAAAGGATGGAAAGTGGAGAATCCCGAACTGCCCGTTCACTTCATTTCCGGAGCGCTGGATCCCTGCAGAATCAGCGACAAAGCCCTTGGAGAGGCCGTTGACCTGATGAAAAAAGTTGGCTACGGGAATGTCAGCCTTAAGATTTATCCGGGGATGAGGCACGAACTTCTGAACGAGAAGGACCACCTGAGTGTCTGGAACGACGTATTAAGCAACATAACCCCGCAAAAGTAAAGGCGGCGTTGAAGAAAAGTATCTCGTAGCTGAAACTGTAGCCCCCGAACCATCTCTCTGAATTCAACTGCAGCAGAAGGCAGAGCAGAGGGGCGACAACCGCAACCAGCGGCACCAGCGAGCCGCGGATTTCCCGCTTAACCAGAATACCGAAGGCGAACAATCCCAGCAGGGGGCCGTAGGTATAACTTGCCAGCCGGTAAACCGCATCTATCGCGCTGGTGGAATTCAAAGCGCTGAAAATCAGGATGGTTACAACCATCGCAGCCGCCATTCCAGCATGCACGGACTTGCGCGCTTCCACTCCCAGTATGTCCCGGCTGAAAGAAGTGGTAAGGGAGGTAAGGGCCGAACCGCCTGCTCCGTATCCGGCGGAAACCAAACCCAGCACGAACAATACGCCGGCAACCGGAGGCAGAAGCCCGGAAGTTGCCACGGCCGGGAACAGCAGGTCTCCCCTCTCTGGAATGCCGTTGAGTTCTGCAAAGCGGTAAAGCAACACCCCAAGAACCAGAAACAGGAAAATGACTGCCACCTGAAGGAATACAGAGACCATCAGACTCCTCTGGGACGAACGGGAATTACGGCCGCTGAGGGCTCTCTGCATCATATCCTGATCAAGACCCGTCATAGCGATTACAGTCAGGAACCCTCCGGCAAACTGTTTCCAGAAGAACTGCGGATGATTTACGTCGTCGAAATAGAAAATTCTGGTAAGATGCCCGTCGCCAAAGCCCACAGACACTCCGCCGGATAAAATGTAAATGATGCAGATTCCCACGGAAACCACCATGCAGACTGTCTTAAGCACATCGTTCCACATAACAGAGCCAACCCCGCCCCGGAAAGTGTATGCGAAGATTACCGCTACGCTCAGCACCACGTTCAAGGCGAAAGGCAGCCCGAGAGGGTCGAAGAGCAGGAGTTGGAGGGCGATGCAGAGCAGATACATCCGTACCGACGCCCCGAGCAGCTTTGACACGAAGAAAAACCAGGCTCCGGTGCGATAGGCCGAAGTGCCGAAGCGCCGGTCCAGATACTCATAGATGGAAACAACCTGCAGACGGTAATAGAGGGGAATGAGTACCAAGGCTATTACGCAGTAGCCGGCTATGAAGCCAAGGCACATCTGAAGATAGCCCCAGCCGCTCACGCCCACCATGCCCGGAACGGATACGTAGCTCACGCCGGACATACAGGCACCTATCATGGCCACGGCAACCATCCACCCCGGCGATTTGCCGCGCGCGTAAAAATCACCATGCCCCTTCCTTGCTGAAAGCGCGGAAAGGGCAAACATCACCGCAAGATATACGGCTATGGTAATCCAGCTAAGCATCCATCGCCTGGCAGGCGGTAATGGCTATCATCTTGTAGATGTCGTCTACCGAGCAACCGCGGCTGAGATCGTTCACGGGACGGGCTATACCCTGGAGAATAGGGCCAATGGCGTCTGCCTCTCCAAGCCTCTGAACGAGTTTGTAGCCTATGTTGCCAACCTCGAGGCTGGGGAATACCAGAACATCGGCTTTGCCGGCGATTTCGGAGCCGGGAGCTTTCTTTGCGCCTACGGAAGGTACCAGGGCGGCATCTGCCTGAAGTTCTCCGTCTATCTTGAGATCCGGAGCCAGTTCTTTCGCTTTGGCGGTGGCCTCAATAACTTTATCTACCACTTCGTGGGTAGCTGAACCCTTGGTAGAGAAAGACAGCATTGCGACCTTCGGATCCTTGAACCCGGCCACACTCTTTGCGGTCTGGGCAGTGCACACGGCTATCTGGGCCAGCTGGTCGGCATCGGGAACTGGAGTTACGGCCACATCGCCAACTACCAGCACTCCGTTCTGTCCGTACTGCGGAGTCTTGGTAACCAGCAGCATCGCACCGCTTACGCAGGTGATTCCGGGAGCGCACTTGATGATCTGGAGAGCCGGGCGCAGGGTGTCTCCTGTGGTGGAGAGGGCGCCGCTGATCTGACCGTCGGCATCTCCGTTCTTTATGATAAGGCAGCCGAAATAGAGCGGATTCAGCACCTGCTCGCGGGCTTTC
>JAGAAU010000022.1 GCA_017615135.1 Bacteroidales bacterium
CACCCTTACCGCCAGGGCGGACGGGGCCTCCAACTTTGCTCCGGACCGCAAATGGGGTTTCTTCCCTGCCGCGGCAATCAGGTGGAGCATCAAGAACGAACCGTTCATGAAGAACGTGCGCTGGATAGACGACCTCTCCCTCCGTGCGAGTGCGGGCCGCAGCGGCAACGACGCCGTATCGCCCTATCTGTCTCTCCAGACCCTTACGGCAGAACGCACGAACTGGCTGTTCGGAGATTATCAGCCTATCGGGTACTACAATGCGCGTCTGGCTAACTCCAACCTTACCTGGGAAACCACCGATTCCTACAATGTCGGTCTCAACTTCTCTGCATTCAAGGAGAGGGTAATCCTTGAGGTTGACGCCTATCGTTCCCGCACCACGGACCTTCTGCTCGCAATGAAGACCAACCGTTCTACGGGTTACGACACTTACTTCACCAACCTCGGAAGCACCAGGAACACTGGTATAGAGGTTACGCTCACCACCCGCAACATTTCCACCAGGAAATTCAGCTGGAGCACTACGTTCACCATTTCCCACAATACACAGCTGGTAGAAGACGTGGGACAGGACGAACTGGTGGGCACCTATTTCAACCCCCGCAATACCACCCAGCCGCTCTACGGATATCGCAAAGATTATCCGGTGAACTCGCTCTGGGGCTATCAGTACGAAGGAGTCTGGCATAACCAGGAGGAGATAGACCGCAATGCAGTCACCCATACCTATGTGTCCGACGGTATCATCGCCCTGGGAAGCGCCCGCTTTGCAGACCTCAATCACGACGGCATCATGGACCAGAACGATATGATATATCAGGGCTGTTCCGATCCTGTGGTTTACGGTGGTCTGCAGAACACCTTCACCTGGAATGGCTTCACCCTCAAGGCGTATTTCTCCTATTCCGCAGGTGGCAAGATTTACAATATATGGCAGTTCTGGAACGGCGGCGGCTCCCGCGCCTACAACAAATACCGCTTCATGCTGGATTCCTGGCATCCGGTGCGTAATCCGGACTCCAATATCCCCCGTGCCGGAGTGGACGATTTCATCGGCAGCGACCGTATGATATACGACGCCTCCTTCATCCGACTGAAGGAGCTCTCGCTCAGCTACCGGCTCAACATGCCGTCCAGGGTAAAGTGGCTCAAGAGCATAGTTTTCTCCGTAAGCGGCGAGAACCTCTACCTCTGGAAGAACTACATCGGCTTCGATCCCGATGTGTCCACTTCTTCTGCGGCAAGGCGTATAGACAACGCTTCATATCCGCGTCCGCGCTCTTATGTATTCAGTGTTAACTTGACTTACTAGGAATATGAAAACAGTAAAGATTATTCTTGCAGCCCTTGCGCTGGCAGTCCTGTTTCCCGCCTGTTCCCTCGAGGAGGAGGTGACTTCCTACACCATCCGTGAGAATTATTATCACAACGCCAAGGAAATACAGACAGGGCTCAATTCCTGCTATTCTCCCATGCGCTCCATATATGGAAACGTGAGTTTCTTCGAGATGACTGAGTGCGCTACGGACCTTATGTATCTCAATGTGCGCAACCAGTATAACGCCGTGTGCAACATTTCCCCGTCTCACCCGGGCTGCGCCACAACCATATGGCAGATGGGTTACCGCGGAGTTTCGCGCGCAAATACGATGATAGAAGTCATCAAGGAGGCGGCGGAGAAAAAGTACATAAGCGAGAGAGAAAGGGTTCAGTTGAATGCCGAGGCGGTAATCCTCAGAGCCTTCTTCTACTATGTGCTTACCGCCACCTTCGGCGACGTGCCCTTCTATGAGGAGGAGGTGACCGAGGCGAACCGCGTAAAGATCGAATCTCTGCCCCGTATGAGCGCAAGGCACACCCGCGCCGTTATGATGGACGAGCTTTGGAAAACCCTTATGCCCGAGACGATGGGAGGCCAGGCCGCCCTGCCTTTCACCCGCACTTACGATTCCGGAGATTTCCGGGTTGGTGCCGCGGTCGGTTTGTTCGTGGGAGGCCGCATGGCCCTTTGGAACAAAGACTGGGACAAGGCGATAGGATTCTTCGGCCAGCTCGAGAACATTTACGGAGAACTCTCCCGTTATCCGCTCACCGACGTTCCCTTCAGCCAGAAATATACAGCTGAATCCATTTGGGAGGTTTCCCAGACCTATGAGCCTTATGGCCTGCAGGTTACGTCTTCCATAGCATCCTGGACCACACCGGTGCGCCGTATGGTTTATAACGACGATGAGGAGGCAGTTGCCGATTCTACGCATTGCTTCTACAACGGAATCGCCATTCCGGAACTTGGGAGCGAGGCGCATATCTATGCCAGCGCCCGTCCTACGGCTTTCATGTGGGAAACCCTGATGACCTATGATTCTCCCGACCTCCGCAGCGGTGAATACTCCAACGGAGCTGCTGAGGCCCGTGGAGGCAGCGGCAACCTGGCCTGGAGATGGAGCGGCTTTGACCCTACCACTCCCCAGACGAGCTGGACCGAGGCCAATCGCCGCGTGTTCTGGTTTACCAGCGTGGGGAAGGCCCGTGCAACGCCGTGGCTCGGCAACAAGTTCTGGTGCTGGGACATGAAGTTCTCGCGCGACTCCAACAATTACAAGGTGTTCCGCTACGCTTCCGCCCTGCTCGGCCTTTCCGAGGCCTGGCTGATGAAGGGCGATTACTCCGAATGTCTGCGCTACCTTAACATGACACGCCGTCGCGCCGGACTTTCCGACCTTTCCACCTCTGATGTGGGAGGCAATGCAGACCTGATGATGGAGGAAATCCGCAATGAGTGCGCCAAGGAGCTTTTCGGAGAGTTCCAGCGCAAGTTCGACCTTGTGCGATGGGGCATCTGGTACGAGCGTACCACCCAGTACAACACTGCGTCCAACCTTGTCGACAATATCCGTCCCTGCCACCGTTACTGGCCTATCCCGAACGACCAGGTGGCAAATTCGCACGGAGCCCTCGACAATAAAGAATACGAAGAGTAGCCATGAAACACTATATTGCAATTATTTCGGCCATTCTGGTCCTGTGCTCTTGCCAGAAGCCCTTCGAGTCTACAATAGACCTGGCCGTGAACGATACCAGGGTAAATATTTCCTGGGCTCAGGCGCAGGACAGGCTGGAGTTTACCTTCCCGGTGTACTCGACCGGCAGCTGGACTGCCAACATCGTTGCTGGCGGAGACTGGCTCACAATTGACCGCAATTCAGGCACCGGGCGTCAGTACATCCACTGCACCGCGCAGCCCAATACCGTGAATATTGTGCGGGCGGTCCGTATGGAAGTCAGCAACGGCAAAAAGACCATCCCCGTGTATTTCGTGGTATCCAGCAGTGAATTGTCCGCTGCAGACCTTGAAGACGCAGAACTTGACAGGTATCTGATTTGAAATGAGTATGAAACGATTACTGTATATACTTGCGGCCGTCGCTGTTATGGCGGCTTGCGAAAGGCAGCCCGAGTTTGTCGAGAACTTTGAGCTCGGTTGCCGGTACCCCAGTATCGAGGTTGGCCCGGATGCGGGATCGCACAGTTTCAGCATACTGTGCGGAACTGCCGGCACCGCCTCCATCGCCAAGGGTTCGGAGTGGGTGTCGTTCCAGGGTGTTTCCGCAAGGGAAATCGAATTCGAGGGAGACACAGCAATTAACGTAGAATATGAGACCAACGGCGGCGAAGAACGCAAGGGAATCGTTACCCTGGTGTGCGGAAACCGCAGTCTGAATCTGGAGATAGTTCAGAACGGAGCGGTGGACAAACGCTTCTACTTCCCCCAGCGTAACAAGCTGGTGGGGTTCGAGACCGGTTCCCATTCGGCAAGTTTTGTCTCGGACTACAGTGCTTCCATCAGCTGTTCCGTCACTTACGACGAAGGTGACGGTTGGATAGAGGAACCCATTCCGGGCATTCTGGACGGTGAACTCCTGTTCAGCGTGAAAGAAAATCTGGCCGAGGAGCGCCGCGGCGCCATCATTACCCTCACTTCCGAAGATGCAGTGGGGCGTCCGCTCCTTACCAGGCTCTATGTGTCCCAGATGGCAAACGGAGAGGTGGAAACCATTCCAGTGAGTGTGCAGGACGTGCTCTCCTTCAGCCTCGACGATCTCGACGGCGACGGGCGCATACGCCGCAACTATGTTCTGAGGGGCCGTGTGCTGAACGACAACTCGGAAGGTAACGGCGCTGCCAACCAGAACTATTCCATCATCCTGCAGGACCAAACCCTTTCCGGGCGCAGTGTCTATCTCCAGAGTCTGGAGCCGGACGACAAGGGACAGTACTGCGGAGTGCAGGTGCAGTTCAATAGCGTTGAGGATAATTCCACCCAGCGTTACGATATCCTTGAAATCAATCTTAAAGGTTTGATTTTCAGTGCGGAAGGCTCGCTGGACGAAGATACTCCCTATCACGTTATACTTTCCGGCGCAGGCGTGGTGAATATCATTTCCACCACACCCGGAACAGCAGCCGACATACCTGAAATACACCGTACCATAGCGACTCTGACCGACGAGGACATATATACCTATGTAACCCTCGACGATTGCGAGCTGGCCATTCGCAAGGGCCCGTTCTGCCCTCTGGATTTGCGTTATACCAATATTTCCAACAAGTATCCCATGGTTATGCGCGATGCCGATGGCAGTATCATCTACCTTGTCAGCAATGTGAACTGTGCCTGGTCCCGCGACGGAAATGCCATGCCGGAAGGCAGCGGGCCCGTGAGCGGCATAATCGTGCACGAAAGGTGTGACAATTTCGAGTGGAATTCAGACCTGGAGATGCAGAGCACCCTTCTGCCGGACTATGTGACCGACGTAGGCTACATAGGCCGCTATCAGATTCGTCCTCTGACCCGTTCTGAAATAGGAATTTCTGAAAATCTGGAAGATGCCTCCACCCGTCTGGTTACCGAATTCCGTTACTACAACGCCAGCTACCCGGATAAAATGGTGATTACCGCCCAGAACGATACTCTCTATCCTTCATGGCCGACGGTTGAGAACCCGGTGAAGAATCCGGAGGTGAACGGCTGGCTCTGCTATTCCTATGGTAAGATTTCCACCGGACAGGACTGGACTCATCTGGGGCCGGTTGCAGACGGCCGCATCACCGACATCCCCGGCACTAACGGAGTGTTCGACGCTCTCGGCCGTTCCATCCACTGGAGCCCGCTCAGCTATGTGAACACTACCGGGCTTATTCAGGGCGCGAACGGAAGTTCCTGGCATGGTGGCTACTGGTACAGCGGCGACAACAGCAATCCCAAACTGGAGAACTATTATTGGGAGATTGCCTTCTCGACCGCAGGTCTGGATGCATCGCTCGCCCCGCTTACCCTGAATCTCGGAGTAAGCAGCGCGTACGGCGAGGGACTCGGCGCTCCACGTTACTGGCTGCTCGAATACTCGACCGACAAGGTTCACTGGACTCCGGTAACCGCACAGTCGTATGGGGCCGAAGCCTGGGTAGACTATACCGCAAAGGGCTCAGACTATACTTATACCATTCCGGATTATCCTATGGTTTCTTCCCAGAAACAATACAATCTGCCCGGAAATAAGTATGTGAGCATCAATTTCCCCGCTTCTGCCGATGTCTGGGGCAAGGATGTGCTTTATCTGCACCTGCGTCCCGCCAAAAACCTTTCCGGAAGCAACGGATATTCCGGTGGTCTTACTTACGACAGGTCTCCTATAGTGAATAATCACCGTTCCGCCCTGAACTATGTGGGCATACGTTGTAAGAAGTAAATAAAATGCAATAAGCCATGAAGAGATTTATTATCGGTATTTTATTGTTTGCAGCGGCAGGATTCAGTTTGCAGGCCCAGAGTGTCAGGGCCTATGAAGGGAAGATTACCCTGCCTACATATCTCCTGGACGCTCCGGAGCAGGCTCCGATCTTTGAGCGCGACTGGAGTTATCAGAGGGCTAAACGCAGCGTTTATCCTTATCCGCTGAACGACAATATGACCCGTAACCGCCAGGATGTTACTTACGACTGCCTCTATATGGAGAACGAGTACGTGGAGTTGTGCGTGATACCTGAAATAGGCGGCAGACTCATGTATGCCATTGACAAGACCAACGGATACGATATATTCTATCATAACCATGTAGTTAAGCCTGCCAACGTGGGCATGACCGGCGCCTGGATTTCCGGCGGAGTGGAGTGGAATGTGTTCCACCATCACCGTCAGACCAGCCATACCCCCTGCGACTGGCGCATCGTCTCAAATCCGGACGGTTCCAAGACCATCTGGGTGGGCGAGACCGAATACCGCCACAGGATGCAGTGGGCGATAGGCATGACTCTTTATCCGGGCAAATCCTACATAGAGATCAGCGGCCGGCTGATGAACGGAACTCAGAACAACAACTCTATGCTGTACTGGTCCAACGTGTCCACCCTGGTAGATGAAAACTATCAGATATGTTTCCCGCAGAGCACCGAGTTCGTTACTTTCCATTGCAATGAGTGCTTCGCCCACTGGCCCGTAACGCACGAGCCGTTCAACAAGATGGATTTTTACAGGAACGGAATCGACGCCAGCTGGTGGAAGAACCATTATATGAGCAATTCCATGTTCATATATGACCAGAAGGCAGATTTCGTCGGAGGCTATGACCATGGCCGTCATGCCGGAACCATGCTTACGGGTAACCACAATATCATCAAAGGTGGAAAGTTCTGGCTCTGGGGCCCGAATTCAGAGTGGGATACCAAAATTCTCACCGACAATTCCGGACACTACTGCGAACTGATGGTAGGGGCCTATTCCGACAATCAGCCGGACTACAACTGGAATTTCCCTTATGAGACCAAGGAGTTCAGCCAGTACTGGTACGGCGTACGCGATATGGGCGGAATCAAGGCA
>JAGAAU010000223.1 GCA_017615135.1 Bacteroidales bacterium
GCAAGAACAAGGACAGGGGGATAGATAAGGTTGATAAGCCGGTTTGGAACAAAGAGTATGCGGAATGCGAAGACCAGCAAAGCAACCGTAAACAGCGGCAGATACATCTGTACGCCGGTCAGGATTTCCTTGCGGGGCAACCGCACCAGCAGACAGGCCATAATCGCTATGACCAGCCAGATATAGGTCAGGAACTGGGCGTAAGATGTGCTCAGCATAGGATTGACTGAATACATGGATGGCTCTTCCACCGCAGCCTGGGTGTACATGCTCAAATTTCCGAGTACAAAGGCATAATTCTGCATCGGCTGCATAAATACCTTCTGCTGGATGTATTTATAGCGTTCCTTTGCGTATTCATAGGATTCCTTGAGCTGTTTTTCCGCCGAGTCGTACAGGCCTCGGCTGCCTTCTATTGCAGTTCGAGCTTCGGAATACATATCCATTATCCTGTTGGCATACAGGATGCAGGAATCGCGGTCGGCTATCTGGAGGGAATCCTGCATAAAGTTGGTATCCGGCACTGTCGGCAGTTTCTGCAGGGATTCTATCAGTCTTGAATAGCGGCCGATTTCCGAATCCAGGCCGGAAATCATTTCGTCGAAAGGCAGGCGGTGCCTGGTAAATTCCTCATACTCGGAGGTGGTCAACTGAAGGGCGTATGCCATCTCAAAAGTGCAGTTCTGCGTTTGCGAGTAGAGCATCAGCGAAATTTCGTTGCACCTCTTGGTAACCTCCATCAAGCCATCATTCTGGGCCTTGTGCAGTTCCAGTAATTTCTGCCGGCTTGCAGCCAGTTTGTTTACCTCACTATTTAGTTGAAGCTTCAGTTCCGACAGGCTCTCGGAAAAATCAAGTGACCCTGCCGCCTGAAGCGCTGAATGGCTGAAAAGCAGAGCCACCAGCAGGAAGAATACAGTCTTTTTGCGAATCATATCACACAAAAGTAGTATATTTCATTAAATTTGCAGCATGAAAGCGAACGAAATTGCAGCTGCCATAGAAAAGACAGCCCCACTCCACTGGCAGGAAGAATACGACAATTCAGGCTGGCAGGCAGGTTGTCCGGATACGGAAATCGATACCGTAATGCTGGCACTTGACCCTTCCCAGGAAGTGATAGATGAAGCTATCCGCTGCGGGGCAGGCATGGTAGTCACGCATCATCCGCTTATATTCAAACCCTTGCGTCATCTGTGCGGAATGAGCTGGCAGGAGCGCTGCGTAGAAAAGGCTCTTAAAGCCGGTCTGTGCATCTATGCCGCCCACACAAATCTGGACAATGCCCCAGGAGGAGTGAATGCCAGAATCGCCTCTGTGATTGGTCTTGAAGGAACTGAACCGCTTGTCCCCATGACGGAAGGTGCAGGCAGCGGGCTTATCGGGTCTCTCAGGAATCCCGTTTCAGCGGAAGAACTGCTTAAGATGCTTGGAAAGAACTTTGGGGCCGACGGGCTGAGGCACAGCAGCCTGCCATACAGGAAACTGCAAAGAATCGCTCTCTGCGGCGGCGCGGGGGCATTTCTGATGAAGGACGCCCGCGCAAAAAATGCAGACTGCTACATTACCGGAGAGTTCCACTACCACGACTGGTTCGACTCTGAAGGTCTGTTCATGGTAGAACTCGGTCACTGGCAGAGCGAACAGTTTACCGTCGATCTGCTGGAAGATATTTTAAAGGCTGCACTCCCCTCCCTGAAAATCGTCCGTTACGGAGAGTCGACCAATCCTGTACGATATTTCAGTCGCTGATTTTCGTAAAAGTGAAATAAGTGTCCGGGAAGGGCTCGTCTTTCAGCGTAAAGTGCCACCACTCGCTGTCGTAAGGCTTGAAACCACTTTCCAGCATCACCTTGCGCAAAAGCATGCGCATCTCGAACTGATCATCGCTGATTCCGTTCCTGTTGAATGGATGGGACTTCTCTCCAAACCAGTCGAAGGTTCCCCCCATGTCAACTTCCCGCTCGCTGTTCATATCGAAGAGAGTGAGGTCGAAGGTGCTTCCGCGGCTGTGTCCTGACCTGGATGCGATATAGCCCTGAGGGAAGAGTTCGCTTTTGTCCAAATCGGGATAGAAATAGGCCTTCATCAGTGTGTCGGCCTCATCTTTTGCCCAGCGGACAAAATGGTCTACGGCCTTCTGGGGTCTGTAAGCGTCGAAAATCTTCAGCCTGTATCCAAGATCCTTGAAAGTCCCGCTTGCTTTGAGCAGAGCCTCTGCAGCTTCCTTCGTGCACATGGCAACAGGCTGCTCGTATCCGTCTATCCTGGTGCCGATGAAATTGTACGTGCTGTAGTAGCGGATTTCCAGAATCACGTCCGGAACAGCTTCTGCAACATACACGAAATCAGAGGAATCGTCTGAAGTTTTGAGGGGAGCGGCTGAACAGCCGGCAATCTGTGCGGCAAGCGCAACCAGGAGGAAAAATCTCGTTCTCATGCTGCAAAGATAAAATTTTACGGCGGATGGTTGAAAGATGGTTGATAAGTTTTTTGACACATCCGTTTTGTGCCCTGTTTATTTATAAACAAAGACGTAAATTTGCCTTCAAAAAATTTTCATTTTTTAAGTATGACTAAAAAATTCTTTTATTCTGCTCCTTCCATAGAACTGGTGATGGTTCTGGAGGAGGCTCTCCTGAACACCAGTCCGGGCGACAGGAGTGACAACGGTACGGAAGTAGGCTCAGTCACCGGAAGTGGCTGGGATGAGTGGGACTACGTTTAAATCTTGAGGCCATGAGAAAGTTATTTTCATTATTGACCGGCGCCGCTGTCATCATGATGTCAGCCGCCTGCACAACGGAGTCTGAATCTCCCGTAATTGAAAAAGGCAAAGAACTTGCAACTATTATCGCCTCTGTGGAGAGCAGCCGCACTACGGTTGAAACCGAGGAAGGGCTTGCTTACTACAACTGGCAGAAAAATGAAGCCATATCGGTAATAGAAGAAGACGGTACTGATCCTTCTATCTTCACCGTATCCGATGCCGCAACCGGTGCCTTCACCGGAATTAAATCCGAGAACAAGGGGCTCAGCTATGCAGTTTCGCCTGCAGTGGCTCTTGAAAGCGGAATGGACGTAGGCGGCGAACTGTTCGAATATACCATCGAGATGCCTGAGACCTGGGAAAACTACGAGCCCGGGACCACCAATGCGATTATGATCGGCTACTCCACCGGAACCGACGGCAATGGCAAATATCTGTTTAATTTCGACCATGCCGCCGCGCTCGTGAAGGTAACCTACGAGAATGTCCCGGTTGGCACCAAGTATTTCTGCTTCGAGACAGACCAGATTATCAATGGTCTATGGGAAGGTATAGATAAAATCCAGGGTGTAGAGCTGGAAACCCCCGCATCCGGCAACAAAGCAACATTCCTCGAGCTAGCCGAGGCTGTGGCCTTCCCCAACCAGACCATGGACTTCTACGTCCCGGTTCCTGTCGGCACTTATCACAGCTTCAGCATATCCCTGCTTGACGCCAACTTAGGCACCATCGACGAAACAGCCCGTGCAAAGGACCAGTTCGAGGTGGAACTGCATCGCGGAGAGCTTTACTCCACGCCGGTTATAACCCTTCCCGAGACTCCTCTGTATGGCAGCTATATCATAGTTTCCAAGGCAGCAACCAAGGGCAACTGGGTTGTAATGCAGGCAGCTGTCAACGATAAGGGCCGCTGGCTGTATGACGACAGCGGAATAGCATACACCGAGGATGTGAATCTGTACGATTCCAGCATCGACTTCCCCGCATACTCCAACATCTCCTACAGATTCGACGTAATCGAGCTTGAAGAAGGCGGATACGTTCTCCGCAACGCCCAGAGCGGCAATTATGTGCAGTTCGTGGGAACCGCGAGCAACGCCGGCAAGGAAGTGTCCGAAGACGAGAAGGCGGCATTCGACGTCTTCAAGATCAACGGAGACGGAACCTGGACCATAGGAAGCTGGTACAATGATACCGATTTCTACAGCCTGCAGTATAACGTTGGTAACTACTTCACTTTCTACAAGAGCAACCAGGCCGGTATCTATCTCATTCCTTACGTAGGCGCCGCCGCTCCTGTACAGCTCAGCGGTTCATGTTCCAAGAACACCGTTACCCTGACTGCCATCCCCGAGGAAGCTGAAATCCGCTACACCGTAGACGAAAGCGAGCCCACGGCAAATTCCATCCTTTACGAAGGACCTTTCGGAATTACCGAAAGCTGCACGGTCAAGGCAGTTGCATTCGCTCCCAACAGCGATTACCAGGACAGCGATGTGCTTGTACTCGAGTGCACTTACGTAGAGCCTGGAACTGCAGCCTACTACGAGAAGGTAACCGAAGCACCCAATGACTGGACCGGAGACTACCTGATTGTTTACGAGGCAGACGA
>JAGAAU010000224.1 GCA_017615135.1 Bacteroidales bacterium
CGTCGGGACCGGGAAGCTCCACAGCTCCGTAACCATGAATAATGAAAGATGCCGTTTTCTTGGCAGTAGCATAATGAATGGTGGAAGCCTGGTTGGCGGTTACTGTTACCTTACGGGTCTTGGAGGAAAAAGCGGTGATCTTGTATTCGGTGGTATCCGCGTTAGGCTTCAGGATTGCAGCCGTAGGCGCATCCACTGAAACGATACTCTTGCCGTCAGACAGGGAAGAAACAGTAAAGGTGAAAGAATTACCGGATTCTACGGTATCCTTCAGAGCCGGGACTCCGATGATTGTAAGTTCCGGGTCCGGCTTCTCCTGAATCACAGTTGCAACATTGCCGGTGGGTTCCTGCTGGCACCCCTGCAGGAATGCCAGAAGAATGGCGGCAGAAAATATTAATATCTTTTTCATATTAGCATGCTTTATCTTTTGTTCTGAGTGACGTCCGAGCCCGGAGCAGAAACTTCATCCTTGGGCAGCTGAAGGGCTATGCGGGGGTCGTTGAATGCAATCACTTCCCATGGGTGATAACCCACGTAGCGGCGGTCGATGGATTTCTTGTTGCGCAGAAGGTCGAACATACGCTGACCTTCGAAGCAGAATTCCATACGGCGCTCGTCCAGAACCACATCAAGGACATCGGTATAGCCGCGGCCGGCCATATTGCTGGCATCGAAATCTGCGGCAGCGGGAAGACCTGCACGGTGACGGATCACGTTCACGTCGGCAAGCGCTTCGTCCACCTTGTGCTGACGGGCATAAGCTTCGGCCCTGTTAAGCCAGACCTCGCCCCAGCGAAGGAAAACAGGAGAGGTGCAGGTCATATAGCCGTCCTGACCGCTGAATTTGGTGTTGAAGTACTTGACATACATATTACTGCGTATGCCGTTGTCTGCGTCCACGTCGTCGCGGACATAGGCCGGACTGTTGCCATCCTTGCCGAAGGTGGTGTCTCCGGTAAGGTTGCCGTTGAGATAGTACCTCGTATAACCGTTCACCACTTCGGGCGTTGCAGTGTAATTCTTCTTATTGTAAGAGAAGGAGAAAGAACCGTCTGGATTTGCAGTGAGTTCTTTAGCAATGCCTGAGTAGCAGAAGTCGCCCTTTGCATCCTTGACGGGGAAGGTAACCATTTTGAGGCCATTGTCCAGCACTCCGAGCGGGTTGTAGTGGAAATATGCCTTGAAACGCCTGTCCTCCGGATAGCGCTGGAAGAGCTCTATGAGTTCATCGTTCCAGTACCATTCTCCCCAGCCGTCCTTTTCGGCACCGGTAGCATAGTACATGGCTCCCACGGTAATGTTCCTCTCATAGTTACCCCATCCATCATGCAGATCTTCCGGGAAGAAGTGGCGTATGCACCAGATAGTTTCGGGTGAACTGTATGTGGCAGTGGGATAATCGTCCAGAGCCTTCTGAGTGAACTCGCCGCTTACGGTTGCCGGAGCTGTGCTTATAAGGGTGGTGCAGAGGTCGATGCAATCCTGCAGGTGCTCGTCGCCCATGCTCAGGTACACTCTGGAAAGAAGCAGCCTGGCTGCAGTTGCAGAGGCATATTCACATCCGCGGGCAGTTCCCTTATCCATGTATTCAATGGCCTTCTTGAGGTCGGCAACTATAGCATCGTACACAGCGCCTACAGAAGCCCTGGTAGTGGTAGAGTAGTCCATGCTGTTGCGAAGCGGAATACCCGGATTGTCACGGCCTGCGGAATATGGCAGGGCGAACAGATTCACCATGTTGAAATGCGAGAATGCACGGAGGAAATAGTTCTCACCAAGGAGGTGAGCGGTCTGGCCAGTGGCATCCGGATCAATACCTTCAATATTGGCATTGGCGGCATATATTATCTTATAGGAAATCCACCAGGTATAGTAGATATTGTTCTTGCTGGGATTATCTTCGTAGCGGTAAGGGCCGAGGAACGGGTCGATGGAGTGGCCGGAGATGGTCACGTTGTCTCCCCTGCTCTCGGTTAGCTGGAAGAAATGGCGCACGAAGCGGTTATCGTTGGCACCGCCGGATTCTCCTTTATATGCAAGACGGTCCTTGAAAAGGGCATAGATGCCATCGGTGGTATATACCGCGGACTCCGGATTGGTCTTGAGAGCAGCCGAAGACATAGCGTCGGAAGGGACGAAGTCCATGTTGCAGGCTGCAAGGGCAAGCAGTGAAAGTCCGAAAATGAATATCTTTTTCATAATGATTTCCGTTTAGAAATTGATATCTATGCCAAACACTATCGACATCGGAACCGGATAGTTATTGGTAAACAGACCGGCGAGCGAATAGGTGTCGCCTTCCAGGCTCACTTCAGGATCCATACCCGAGAAGCGTGTCAGGGTGAGAATGTTGTCGGCCGACACATAAACCCTTGCTCCCGACATCTTCACCTTGCTTATAAGATTCGTGGGCAGGTCGTAAGAGAGAGTTACGTTACGGAGACGGAAGAAGCTGCCGTCTTCGAGGTAACGGGAAGAATACTCGTTGGCTTCGCAGTTGCCGCTGTTCACGGCTTCGGGATGGGTGGCCTTGTAGTTGGTGCCGTAACGGTCGTCGGCATACCAGCGAACCCAGCCGAGTCCGTTGTCGAACGACTGCTGGTTGTAACCACTCTTTGCACCGTCGGTATCCATGATGTCCTGACGGGTACGGTTGTAAACCTTATTGCCAACCACGAAACTGCCGTTGGCACTCAGGGTTATACCTTTCCAGGAAAGAGTGGTGTGAAGACCGCCGGTAAACCATGGGGATGCGCTGCCGACCAACTGCTCTGTGGCATCACCGTATTTACTGGTGAGCACGACGTCACCGGCTTTATAGAAGTCAGGGCTGTATTTGCTGGATGGATCGTCGAGTTCTTTTTGGCTGATTATATGTTCCCAAAGCGGGAAACCGGTTTCCACATCGACTCCCGCCCATTTGGGCATATACCATGAGTAGATGTCGTGGCCTTCCTTAATGAGCTGGTAAACCTTTGCGGAACCGCCCGCGAGTATATCCTTATGCTCGGGCAGTTCAAGGACGCGGTTCTGATTAGCACCCAGGTTGAAGCCTCCTTCCCAGGAGAAATCACCCCTCTTGAGCAGGGGGGCGCTCACTGCGAGCTCAACGCCCCGGTTGCGAATCTTACCCACATTGCTCGTCACGGCGAAGAAGCCGGACGAAGGCGCCATTGGAGCATCGAGCAAAAGCTTTGAGTTGAGAGTATTGTATAGGTCGAGTGTAATGTCCACTTTGCGGATTGTGGCATCCACGCCAAGGCTCGCCATATAGGCCTCTTCCCATCCGAGGCTGTAGTTGGCGGCCTGCTTCACGAATGCTGCTGTCTTTGAGTTATAGCTGCTGGTAAGAGCGAAGGAATCCTGGTACTTGAAAGCCGGAATGTTGTCGTTACCGGTCTTACCATAACCCGCACGTAGTTTAAGGAAGGATACCGCCGGGGCGTTTTTCATGAACCTCTCGCTGCTGATAATCCACGCCGCAGATACGCCGGGGAAGAAACCTCCTCGGTTGAGAGGGCCGAACTTGTAGCTTTCGTCGTAGCGAAGCGATGCCGTTGCTACATATTTGCCCTGATAGGAGTATTGTACCTGGCTGAGAAGGCCCCAGCTACGGGTGTCATAGTCCTGTCCTGTAGGCTTACCCGGTTTGGTTGCATTGCTGAGGGACCTCTGCCCGGGAGGCAGGGTGGTTCCGGAAGCACCCATGCTGCGAACATAGCCTTCACCGTATTCCCAACCAGCAACAGCGTTGAAATCGTGAACTCCGAACTTCTTGTGGAACTTGAGCAGGTTAGTTGTTCCCCAACCGTTCCATTCGCTGTCGGAATTGCCTAGACTCCCTTCACCGTCCACGCGGGCATCGGTATACGACTCAGAGAAGGAATTGGAGCTGTCGATACGGTTCGTGGAAGTAAAAGTAAGCCAGTCCGTTACATTCCACACTAGCTGGAGGTCTCCGGTGAGTCCTTCGTCATGGCCGCGGGAATAGTTGTACTGCTCCCCATAATAGACGTTCCTGTCAATGGCGGAGTACCATTTTTTGTGAGCGTCGGTCCTGGTGGCCGAGGAAATCTGGATGGGATCCTTCGTCACATTGCCGTCGTTATCAATGATGTATGGAACATCGAACGGAAGCATCACGTATGAAGATTCGCGAGTGTCGGAAGAGGCCCACTGCGAAGAGGACTTCTGGTAGTTCAAGCGAACGTTCATTGTGAGGCGTTCGGAAAGTGGGGAAGAAAGATTAATGCGCGCTGCGTTACGCACATAGCCGGAATTAATCTGAGTACCGTCTTCGCCGTAATGGTCGAGACTCAC
>JAGAAU010000225.1 GCA_017615135.1 Bacteroidales bacterium
AGGTTTTGGTGGCGGGATCGTCCATAAGGGTAACTCCGGGGGCCTCTGCGAGAGCTTTCTGAACGGCCTCTACAGTAAGCGGCTCCTCGGTCTCCACCCAGACAGCCTCGGAATGGGAGCGCAGGGCGGAAATGCGGACGCACATGGCGGAGCACCTGGCATCGGTGTGGAGAATTTTGCGAGTCTCGTTGAACATCTTCATTTCCTCCTTGGTGTATCCGTTGTCTGTAAATACGTCTATCTGAGGAATTACGTTGTAGGCCAGCTGATAGGCGAATTTATCTACGGTAACGGGCTTGCCCTCCACAATTTCGCGGTACTGCTGCTCGAGTTCTGCCATCGCCCTTGCGCCTGCACCGGAGGCCGACTGGTAACTGGCCACGTGGATGCGGGTAATGTGCGAGAGCTTCTCGATAGGTTTCAGGCACACCACCATCATTATGGTAGTGCAGTTGGGGTTGGCGATAATGCCGCGCGGGCGTACCAGAGCGTCCTCTGCGTTGCATTCAGGCACCACGAGGGGGACGTCCGGATCCATGCGGAACGCGCTGGAATTGTCTATCATCACCGCACCGTATTTAGTAATGGTGGATGCGAATTCGCGGGAAGTGCCGGCTCCGGCGGATGTGAATGCAATGTCCACACCCTTGAAGTCGTCGTTGTGCTGAAGCAGTTTCACCTCATATTCCTTCCCCTTAAAGCTGTATTTGCGGCCTGCGCTGCGCTCGGAACCGAACAACAGCAGTTCGTCTATCGGGAAATCCCTTTCCGCCAATACTTTCAAGAATTCCTGTCCTACAGCGCCGCTGGCGCCAACAATTGCTACTTTCATATACTACTGACTAAAAAATCTCTGAAATCTGAATAATTCCTGCTCAACGCTACACTTTGCTTTGTGCCCTTCATGAATTCCGCGAGCCGCTCAGGAACGTCTACGTCCTGCCAGGTAATGGCTTCCACCTTCTCCTTGAACTTTGCCGGATGCGCCGTCTCGCAGAAAATGCCCTTCTCGCCTGGCTTGAGACCGTCTTTGAGGGCGCGATAACCGCAGGCTCCGTGAGGATCCAGAAGGTAGCCGGTATCTTCGAGACATTGCTGTATAGTGCGTTCTATTGTCTTGTCGTCCACTACGGCGCCGCTGATTCTCTGGCGGATGTTGTCGGCATTGCGGCCGTAAAGTTCCCAAATGCGGGCGAAATTGCTCGGATCGCCCACGTCCATTGCGTTTGCGAGCGTCTGGATGCTGGGGCGGGGAGTATAGACTCCTGTCTGCAGGAAATCGTAAAATACGCTGTTGCTGTTGTTTGCGGCGATGAACCTGCGCACCGGCAGACCCATTTCAGCGGCAAAGAGAGCCGCGCAGATATTCCCGAAATTCCCGCTGGGCACGCAGATAACGGGGGGCTCGGACACTCCGGCTCTCCTCAGACTTGCGCAGGAGTTGAAATAATAGAACGACTGCGGCAGGAAGCGGGCTACATTGATGCTGTTTGCAGATGTAAGTGTCATCCTGGCGCGCAGCTCCGTATCCATGAAGGCGTTCTTCACGAGCGCCTGGCAGTCGTCGAAGCAGCCGTCTATCTCCAGTGCGGTGATGTTCTGCCCCAGAGTGGTGAACTGGCATTCCTGTATGGGGCTGACCTTGCCCTTGGGATAGAGTACGAACACCCGCACCCCCTCTACGCCGAGGAAGCCGTTGGCAACCGCGCTGCCGGTATCGCCGGAGGTGGCTACCAGTACGTTTACAGGCGACCCGTCCGAGAAATACGCCAGAAGCCTGGCCATAAAGCGGGCGCCTACGTCCTTGAATGCCAGAGTGGGGCCGTGAAAGAGCTCCAGCACCCAGATGTTTTCCTCTATCTGATATGTGGGGCAGTCGAAGGAAAGCGTCTCCCGCACTATCCTGTGGAGGTCTTCGGCGGGGATGTCCTCTCCGAAGAATGCGTCTGCAACGGCGCAGGAGATTTCCTGAAAGTCCATATCGGCCATTCCGGCAAAAAAGGAGTAGGGGAGCTGGGGGATGCGCCGGGGCATATAGAGCCCGCGGTCTTCCGCCAGACCGTTCTGAACCGCCTTCTTGAGGGTAGCCTCAGGGGCTTTTCCGTTTGTGGAATAATACATCATAGCACCCTTGCGCCCCTGTTGGTTATTTTGATGGCGTAGGTTTCGCATCCGGTAGACGCGAAATGCTCCTTCATTATCTTTTCAGTCAATACCGCTGTACGATAGCTGTCTGCGAGCGCGAAGACGGATGGTCCGGAACCCGCGATGTTCATTGCCAGGGCGCCGGCGTCCATAACCCTTGTGCGGAGGTCGTCGAACCCAGGGATGAACTGTTTGCGGTAAGGCTCTGCCACAAGGTCCTTCATCGCCCTTCCCACCAGTGCCATATCGCCCGAGTAGAGCCCCGATACCATGCCTCCCACGTTGCCCCATTGGCGCACTGCGTCGTGGAGGGAGATTTCGCGGGGGAGTATGCTGCGGGCTTCCTTGGTGGATACCATAATGTGCGGATGAGCCACCGAGCAGTAGAAATTGCCGGGAACGGGCAGTTTTATAAGATCCAGCGGTTCGTATCCCCGGATGAGCACTATACCTCCCATGACCGCCGGAGCGGCATTGTCTGCATGATAGCCGCCGCTGGCGAGATTTTCCCCTTCCATAGCGCAAAGTACCACATCCTCCTCGCTGAGGGGACAGTCGTAGAGCTGGTTCATTCCGAAGGCGGCAGCTGCACTGGAGGCGGCACTGGAGCCTATTCCGGAGCCGGGAGAGATTTTGCGGATAATCCTTACCTTAATCTTCGCTTTTTCGGAGATCATTTCGAGGAATTTCCTCACCACGGGTGTTATTACGTTCAGTTCCGTATCTGTGGGCAGCGGAATGTTGGTTTCGTTCACTATGGATATGCCGTCGCCGTCGGAAGCGCTGATTTCCAGCACGTCTCCGACCTCGTCCAGCGCGAGCCCGATCACATCGAATCCACAACCGAGGTTGGCTATGGATGCAGGGGCAAATACGGTAACTTTCTTTTTCATTCTCTAATGGATATTAGCTATGCTCATTATGTCTGCGAACACTCCGGCTGCGGTAACTCCGGCCCCCGCCCCATAGCCCTGGATGAGCATGGGGTGCTGATGGTAGCGTTCGGTGGTAAGCAGTACTATGTTGTTGGAGCCGTCCAGAACGTAGAAGGAATGAAGCTCGCCCACGCTGCGTAGGGCTGCGGTATATTTGCCGTTATTCATGCTCGCTACGAAACGCCAGCGCTCGTGCTTGCCCTCGAGCTCCTTGCGTCTGCGCTCGAATTCAGCATCCAGAGACGGCAGTTTCTCCCAGAATTCCTCCAGGCTGCAGTCGAAGAATTCAGCCGGGATGAAAAGTTCCGCCTTCACGTCTTCCTGTTCCAGTTTGTATCCGGCCTCGCGGGAGAGTATCACCAGTTTGCGGATTACATCCTTGCCGGAAAGGTCTATGCGCGGATCGGGCTCGGAATAACCAAGCTCCTGCGCCATTTTCACCGTGCGGCTGAACGGAATATCTGCAGAAATGGTGTTGAAAATGAAGTTGAGGGTGCCGCTCAGCACTGCC